>NZ_JBEXYL010000093.1:0-30106 GCF_040630895.1 Streptomyces sp. NPDC005728 | reverse complement strand
GGTCCGGCTGCGCTGGACCGGATGCTGACCCAGGCCCGGCGCACAACCCCGTGGCTGGCTGCTGGGTCGAGTGTTCCTCAGCAGCAGCTCGTACGAGATTTCGGCAAGTCCCGTGCGAAGGCGTTGAAGGACGTCAAGGAGCGTGTGCCGCAGCACCGGCGGGCGGGTATGCCGCGTTGGAAGAAGAAGCGGGAGGTGCGGCCGTCCCTGAACTACACGCGGCGCGGCTTCCGTCTCAAGGATGGCCGTCTGCACCTCGCCGGCGGGATCGTCTTGGCGGTGGTGTGGTCGCGGGAACTTCCGGCCGATCCGTCCAGCGTGCGCGTGTACCAGGACTCCACCGGTGCGTGGTACGCCTCGTTCGTCGTGCCCGCGCCCATCGAGCCCCTTGCTCCGACAGGGCGTGTGATCGGTGTGGATTGGGGTGTGAAGGAGTTGGCCACCACTACATCCGACGACCACGACCTTCCCCACCCGCAGCACGGCAAGACGGCCGCGCCAAAGCTCGCCCGCTATCAGCGGATGATGGCCCGGCGCCGGCCGGCCAAGGGAAAGCCTGCATCGAACGGCTACCGGGCGGCGAAAGCTCAGACGGCGAAGCTGCATGCCAAGGTGGCCCGGCAACGCCAGGACGGCGCCCGCAAATGGGCCAAGAAAGTGGTACGCGACCACGATGCTTTGGCGGTGGAGGACTTCAGGCCGAAGTTCCTCGCGAAGTCGACGATGGCCCGCAAGGCGGCTGATGCTGCGATCGGCGCTGCGAAGCGGGCGCTGGTGGAGATGGCCCGCAAGCACGGGCGCATCGTGCGCCTGGTGCATCCCGTGCACACCACGATGGACTGTGCAACGTGCGGAGCGAGAACCAAGCACGCACTGCCTCTTTCGACGCGAACGTATACCTGCACCGCGTGCGCAGCCGTATCCCCCAGGGACAAGAACTCCGCCCGCGTGATGCTCGTCCGGGCAGGTCTGAACCCGGCTGGTGTCGAAGGCGTAAGACCCGCTGAGGCGCCGCCTCAGCAGGCAGCCTGAGCCAGGAATCTCCTCCCTTCGGGGAGGAGAGCAGTCAAGCCCTCTCCAGTTGCCACTGCTGCGAGGCCGCCGCGCTCACCGGCTGCTGCACCACCGCCGCGCCGTTGGCGGTGCCGTTGAGATCGAGGGCCTTGCCGCTGTTGCGGTTGACGAGTCGCTGGTAGCCGTCGGCGGTCGGCTGGAGCGTCCACTGCTGGGTGCCGGTTCCGTTGTGCGCCCACTGGTTCAGGGCGGTGCCGTCCGCGGTCGAGGAGCGCGGCACCTCCAGGACCTTGCCGCTGTTGAGGCTGGTCAGCTTGGTGTAGCCGCCCGAAGTGGTGGCGATCCAGCGCTGGTTGGCGCCGGAGTGCGGGGTCCAGGTGATCACCGCGCCGCCGTCGGCGGTCGAGGCGCCGCTCACGTCCATCGCCCGCCCGGTGGCCCGGTTGAGCAGCCGGAAGGTGCCGCTCGGCGAGGGCGCCGCGACCCGGTTGGCGCCGCGCAGCACATTGCCCTCGGTGGTGAGGTAGTTGGTGGTGTAGTCGAAGCGCGGCGCACCGGACCACAGCAGGTAGAAGTACTTCATGTTCTCCGAGTACCAGTAGCCGGGCGTCAGGTCGCCCTTGGTCGTCGGGGTCGTCGTCATGTCCGACACCACCGAGTAGCCGTTGGCGACCTTGCAGTGCGTCTTCTGCGCGTCCCACAGCCACTTGGCGCGGTCCCGGTACACCTCCTTGCCGGTCAGCAGCCACAGGAACAGCGCCGAGTCGGCGTACTCGGGGCGCAGTTGGTACTGGTTGCTGGTCGCGGCGAGCGTCGTGTAGTCGATCGCCTCCGGAGGAAGCCGGTACCGTCCCAGCGCGTCCGCCCACGAGGAGTGGTACGACTCGCCTTCGCTGACGTTGCCGCCCTGGGCCAGCAACCCGGCGTAGAACGCGGTGAGTTCGGACTGTCCTCGGCTCACCAGCGCACCGCTGTTCATGTTGACGGACCTGAACCACAGCCGCCCGTCGTACGTCTCGCCGAGGCGCTGCAGGACCGCCGAGGTCAGCGTCTGGTACCAGCCGCGGATCTCGGTGTCCCCGAAGAACTGGTAGGCGTCCCACAGGTACTCGAAGTACGAGTCCACCGGCGGATCGACGCGCGCGGTCGCGTCCGTCCAGGCGCCGGTGTCCACGTTGAGCGTCGTACCGACGAGGTCGAGCGAGGAGCGCCGGTCGTACGGGGCCTTCAGCGCCTTCTTCGCCGCGTCGAAGTACTTCTGGTCACCGGTCAGCCGGGACAGCCATCCCAGCTCGGTGATGTTGCTGCCGATCTCGGCGAGCGGCACCTGATTGCCGCTGACCGCGCCGGTGCGCAGGTTGACGTACCGGTAGGGGGCGCCGGTCGGCGAGGAGGTGAACGCGGGCAGCAGTCGGTCGGCGAGGTCGCGTGCCCTGGTCAGCAGGACCGTGTTGCCGGTGCAGTGGTAGCCGGAGAGGAGGCCGCCGACCAGCCGGATGATCGTCTCGAACACGTGGACGCTCGCGTTGCGGTCGAAGTCCAGGTTCCCGCTGATCCAGGCGATGGAGGCGTCCAGTTCGCCGTCGAGTTCCATCAGGAACAGGGTGTCCAGGGACTCCACGATCGTCAGGCCGAGCGGCGTTCCGCTGATGAAGAACTCCGAGCCGCTGCCGCTCACCGGGCGCAGTTCGTCGCGGCCCCAGGTCAGCCGCCGGTAGGCGGTCCATGCGGTGAGGAACTCCTGGCGCACGTCGTCGGCGAGCGCCGGGTCCGCCGGGCCGGGCGCGGCGGCCGCGGATGCCGCGCCCGGCCCGCCGAGGGCCCAGAACCCGGCGGCCGCTCCCGCCGCCGTGCGCAGCAGGCCGCGTCGGGTGATGCGGGTGCCCGCGGGACTGACCGGGAAGATGGGGGTGGGGGGTGTTGCCATGAGAGGCCTCCGGCGCATTGACAACGTTGTCCAGGCGTGGTGCGTGGCTCAGGGGCGGTGCGTTCGGGGTGTGGGGCCGAAAGGTGTCGCGGCGGCGGCAGTTGGCGTGCGAGCGCGGACCGGTCGGCGGTGCGGGGTGGCGCAGACAGCTGAGTCTGCAAAGCGAGCATGGGCATGTCAATACCATCGGGCGTAACCTTCGACGCCTCAGGCGCGCTCGAGCCGGGGGTGGATTCCCCCGGATGGCGGCCCCGCAAGGGCGGGCCGACGATGGGAGCGTGGGGTACGGTCACCGCCGGAACGCCGGTGCCGCCCGAGGTCGCCGGGGGACGGAGGCCGGCCCCGGCCGCGGTGAGCGGCCGGAAGGGAGGACACCGTGATGCTGGAAGTGAAGACGGTGGACAAGCCGGACGAGCGGCGTGACTTCCCCCGCGGCCACCTCGAAGCGCTCCACCTGACCGGGCTGGACTTCGCGGTGGGCACCTTCGAACCGGGCTGGCGCTGGTCGGAGTCGGTGGCGCCGATCGCGGGCACCGAGAGTTGCATGGTCCACCACAACGGCTATGTGCTGCAGGGCCGGATGCACCTGCGCATGGACGACGGCGGCGAGGGCGAGGTCGGCCCCGGCGACGTCTTCGTGTGCCCGCCCGGCCACGACGCCTGGGTGGTCGGAGACGAGCAGGTCGTGGTGTTCGACTTCGCGGGAGGCATGGCACAGCACTACGCCAAGTCTTCGGGGACTTGAGCCGGTCCACCGGTGCCCCGCGGTGCGCGCCCCACCGCGGGGCACCGGCATGAACGCCGGACGAGGGGTCAGACCGTGACGACGACCTTCCCGCGCGCGTGCTCCTCTTCCAGGTACCGGATGGCCTCGGGCGCCTCGCCCAGCGGGTAGGTCCGGTCGATCACCGGGGCGAGTCGCCCGGAGTCGGCCAGCTCCCGCAGATCCGCCAGCACCGCCTTGCCGGGCGCCGGGCCGATGAGCGGGCGCAGCCGCTGGCGGACGAAGGGGGAGAGCACGAGCCCCTTGAGGATGAGGACGGGGGCCCCGAGGAACTGCCCCGACCTGCCCCCGCTGCCGAGCACGAGCGTCCCGGTGGGCGAGAGGGCGCGCCGGAGGCCGACGATCCCGTGGTTGGCCGCGAGGTCGAGGACGACGTCGTACCGTCGCCCGCCGCGCGTGAAGTCCTCCCGCGTGTAGTCCACGACGTGGTCCGCGCCCAGCGAGCGGACCAGCTCGGCGTTGCGCGTGCTGCACACGCCGGTCACCTCCGCGCCGAGGGCCTTGGCGATCTGTACGGCGAACGTGCCGACCCCGCCTGACGCGCCGTTGACCAGCACATGCTGCCCCGGCCGCACACCTGCCACGTCACGCAGGCCGCGCAGGGCGGTGTTCCCGGCCAGCGGAAGGGCCGCCGCCTGCTCGAAGGTCAGGGAGGCGGGCTTGCGCTCCACCCAGGCGTCCGGGACGCACACGTACTCCGCGAACGTGCCGTCGACCTCGCCGAACACCTCGTCGCCCGGGCGGAGATCCCGTACGTTCCGGCCGACCGCGGCCACCTCGCCCGCGAAGTCCCGGCCCCGGATCCGGGCCCGGGGCGCGCGTGGCCCCAGCGCCAGCCGGGCCACGTACGGGTCACCGCGCATGAGGTGCCAGTCGTACGCGTTCAACCCCGCCGCCCGCACCCGCACCAGCACCTCGCCGTCGCCGGGCACCGGCCGGTCCACGTCCCTGAGTTCCAGCACGTCCGGTGAGCCGTACCGGTCCTGGACGAGTGCCTTCATGTCCTCTCCCCCTCGCTGCGTACTCGCAGGTTAGGGCGAGGTCCTGCGGTCGGGCATCGGGGAAGTGCCGTAGTCCCGGGGGAGGACGAGGGCGGCTGCGTGTAAGGGCCCGGTGCCGTCAGCCGTCGTGGGTGACGGTCTGCTCCTCGGCGTACGCGACGGCCTCCGCGTGCCCGAACAGGCCGGGCAGTCCGCCGGTGTGCACGAACACGGTCTTCTCGCCCGGCCGTACGTCGCCGTCCCGGACGGCGGCGGCCAACCCGGCCAGGGCTCGGGCGGTGTAGGTGGGGTCCAGGACGATCCCCTCGGTGCGGGCGGCCAGCCGGAGCGCTTCGGCCGCCGGACCGGTCAGCGCCGCGTACCCGTCGCCCACCTGGTCCCGGCGCACCCGCAGCCGGTCCGCCGCGACCTTCTCCGCGGTGAGCGGAGCCGCAAACCGAGCTGCCGCGGCCGCCGGGTCGGCCAGCGCGCCCACGTCGACACCGAGCACCGACTCCGTGCCGAGGGCGGCGATCAGCCCCGCCATGGTGCCGCCCGAGCCGAGTGCGACCACCGCGGTCCGCAGGTCCGGCACCTGCGCGCGAAGCTCCTCGCCGCACCGCACATAGCCCCGCGCGCCCAGCGTGCTGGATCCGCCGAACGGGACGAGGGCCGGCCGGGCGCCCCGCTCCCGCAGCCGCGCGCAGACCTCGGCAGCCGCTGCGTCGAGTCCCGCCCGGTCGACATCGCCCGCCCAGTGCAGCCGTGCCCCCAACAGGCCGTCCAGGGCGAGGTTCCCGGATCGCGACACGCCCGGCGAGCCGCGCAGCACGAGGACGGCGTCCAGACCCAGCCGGGCGGCCGCCGCGGCGGTCAGCCGTGCGTGGTTGCTCTGCGGGGCACCCGTGGTCACCAGGGTGTCCGCGCCCTCGGCGAGCGCCGCACCAACGGTCCACTCCAGCTTGCGGATCTTGTTGCCGCCGCCGCCCAGACCGGTCAGGTCGTCCCGCTTGACCCAGAGATCCTCCGGACCGAGCCCGAGCGCGGCGGCGAGCCGGGGTGCCGGTTCGACGGGCGTGGGGAAGGTGCCGAGCTGCACGGGCGGGTGGCTCATGTCGTACGTCCTCGGGTGCGGGCGGATGGCGGATGGCGACTGGGCGATGCCGGGTGCTCGGCGAGCGGACGCCGGGCACGAGGCAGCCTGCAGGGGCCCAGTCGATCATGCCCGGCCGGCTCGCGTCACACCGGCAGCAGCCTGGCGATCAGCGCGCTGAGCTGCCGGGCCGTGCGGCACTCGTGCATCTCCACCAGCTCGGCGTAGGAGGGCGCCGCCGAGTCGCCGGTGCCCCACTGGGCATGCGGCTCGGGGTTCAGCCAGTAGACGCGCCGGGCCCGCCGGGCGAGTTCGCGGACGGCGGGCAGGTTCGGGTCGCCCATGTTGGTGCGGGCGTCCCCGAGCACGAACACCGTGGACCGCGGGCCGACCGCGGCCCCGTACCGCTCGGTGAACTCGCCCAGCGCCACGCCGTAGTCGCTGCTGCCGTGCCAGCCGGTGAGCGTGGCCTCGGCGCGGATCCGGGCGGAGAGCCCGTCCGGGTCGGCGCGCCCGTGGTCGAGCAGGCCGGTCACCTCGTCGAGACGGTTGACGAAGGCGAACACCCGGATCTTGCTGAACTGGTCGTGCAGCGCCTGCACCAGCAGCATCGTGAAGTCCGAGAATCCGGACACCGAGCCCGACACATCGCACAGCAGGACCAGTTCCGGCCGGGCCGGACGACGCCTGCGCAGTACCGGCCGCATCGGCACCCCGCCGGTGGACAGCGAGGAGCGCACGGTGCGGCGCAGATCGATCGAACCGCGCGCGGCACGGCGGCGGCGCGCGGCCAGCCGGGTCGCCAGCTTCCGGGCGAGCGGCTGCACGGCCCGGCGCAGCTCGGCGAGCTGGTCCCGGCCGGCGTAGAGGAAGTCCACGCGGTCGGCCGTCGGGCGCACGGCGCGCCGGGCGATCTCGTCCCGCCCGCGCCGTTCGGCGACCCGGCGCCGCGCCTCCGCCGCGACCAGGTGGCGGAACGCCTCGATACGGCGCCGGATCTCGTCGTCCAGCAGCCGGTCCGCGAACCCCGCGCCCCCGTCCCGGCCTCTGAGGTCGGACCGCACCCGGGCCAGCAGGGTCTGCGGGCGGAGCCGGTCGAGGGTCTGGTACGCCGACCAGCCGTCCGACCCCGGTGAACTCCCGTATCCGCCGAAACCGTCCACGGCCTCGGCCGCCAGCCGGGCCATCAGCGAGCGGTCGTCGGCGGCCAGCGCCTCCGCGAGCCGGTCGCGCAGCCCCTCCCGGTCCGTCCGCTCCGTGTCCGGACCGCCGACGACGCGCGGGAAGTACAGGTCGAAGACCGGGTCGAACACCGCTCGTTGCCCCGGCCCGTGCAACAGGGTCGCGGCCAGTCCCTCCCGCAGCAGCTCGCGGTCGGCGAGCCCGAGGGCCTCGGCGGCGAGGGCCGCGTCGACGGTCTCGCCGGTCCCGATCCGCACGCCGTGCCCGCGCAGCGCGCCGACCAGACCGGTGATCCGCCCGTCGACACCGCTCACAGTGCGTCCAGGTCGAGCTTGGCCGCGGCCTTCTGCACATCGTCCTGGTGCTTGAGGATCACGCCCAGGGTGTCCCGTACGACCGTCTCGTCCAGCGTGTCGGCGCCCAGGGCCAGCAGCGTGCGCGCCCAGTCGATGGTCTCGGCGACCGACGGCACCTTGCGCAGGTCCATCGCGCGCAGCGCCCCGACCACCCGCACCACCGACTCGGCCAGCGCCGCGTCCAGCCCCGGCACCTTCAGCCGTACGATCCGCCGCTCCAGCTCCTCCTCGGGGAACCCGATGTGCAGGAACAGACAGCGTCGGCGCAGCGCCTCGGACAGCTCGCGGCCCGCGTTGGAGGTGAGCACGACGAAGGGACGGCGGGTCGCGGTGATCGTGCCCAGCTCGGGGACCGTGACCTGGAAGTCGCTGAGCACCTCCAGCAGCAGGCCCTCCATCTCGACGTCGGCCTTGTCGGTCTCGTCGATCAGCAGCACCGTCGGCTCGTCGCCGCGGATCGCGGTCAGCAGCGGGCGGGGGAGGAGGAACTCCTCGCTGAAGATGTCGGTGCGGGCTTCGTCCCAGCTCTCGTCGCGGCCCGCGCTGATGCGCAGCAGCTGCTTGGCGTGGTTCCACTCGTACAGCGCCCGGGACTCGTCCACGCCCTCGTAGCACTGCAGCCGGACCAGCCGCGCCTCGGCGACCTGGGCGACGGCCTTGGCCAGCTCGGTCTTGCCGACTCCGGCGGGGCCCTCCACCAGCAGCGGCTTGCCCAGCCGGGCGGCGAGGAAGACGGTCGTGGCGACGGCGGGCGAGGCGAGGTACCCGGTCTCGGCGAGACGGGCGGAGACGTCGTCGACGGATGTGAACAACGGGGCCTCCGGGCTGGTCGGGATCTGCGTCCGGTCATGGTCTGACACGCTGTCCAAGCGCTTGTTCACCATCTAAGCGCTTGTTCACCCCCTTGTCACGGAATTCGTCGGGCGACCCACGCGAAGTATACCGATCGGTTTCCATGAGTGTCCGGGCGCGGTAACCTCGCCTTATGGCCACCACGGACAAGACGTCTCCCCGGGACCGGCTGCTCGACGCGGCCGGTCAGCTCTTCTACCGCGACGGCGTCTCCATCGGTGTCGAGGCGCTGTGCCGCGCGGCGGGTGTCTCCAAGCGGTCGATGTACCAGCTCTTCGACAGCAAGGACGAGATGCTCGCCGCGAGCCTGGAGCGGCGGATCCCCCGGTACGCGGCCCTGCTCGCGCCCGCGGACCCGGAGGCCGGGACACCGCGCGAGCGCATCCTGCACGTCTTCGAACAGGTGGAGCGGGCCTCCACCGACCCCGACTACCGCGGCTGCCCGTATCTGGCCGTACTGGTCGAGCTGAAGAACCCGGAACATCCCGCGAGCGTGGTCGCCCGCGCGGCCAAGGAACAGCTGGAGCGGGACTTCCGCACCGAGGCCGAACGGGGCGGCGCCCGCACCCCCGAGCTGCTCGCCCGCCAGCTCATGCTGGTCTTCGACGGCGCCAGCGCCCGGGCCGGCGCCCGCGTGGAGCGCCTGGACGACGGACTCGCCACGGCGACGGTGACGGCGCTGCTGGACGCGGCGGGAGTGAAGTAGGGACGGTGCGACCGGCATGAGGTAGCCCACACCCACACCCTGTCGTCCGCCGCTCCCATTCGGGGCGCGCGGGCGGCGGCATCTGGCCGCCCGCCGTGGTCCGCCCCCCGGCATCTGGGCACCCGCCGTGGCCCAGTCCCCCGTACGGGCCCCGTGGTCCGGCCCCCCGTAGGGGCCCCGTGATCCGCCCCCCGCACGGGCCACCCCTTGGTCCGCCACCCCCATACCGGCCCCCCCCGTGGTCCGCACCCCGTACGGGCCCTGTGGTCCGCCGCCTCGTACGAGCCACCCCCGTGGTCCGCCGCCCGTACGGGCCACCACAACGCGCCGACCCGCTCGCCCGCCCGGTGCAATGGAGGGGTGACCGCGCCCCCGGACGACTGCCTCGCGCGCAACGAGTGGATCTGCGGCGCCTATCTCAGCACCCGCCGCCAGATCCTCCTCGACGCGGTCGTCCAGCACCTCCAGCTGACGGTGGTGTCGGTCCTCATCGGTCTCGCGATCGCCCTGCCGCTGGCGGTGCTGGCCCGCCGCTGGGTCCTGGCCGCCGGCCCGGTCCTCGGCGTGACGACGATCCTCTACACCATCCCGTCCCTGGCGATGTTCTCCCTGCTCCTGCCCCTCTACGGCCTCTCGGCCACCCTGGTCGTCGCCGGACTGGTGCTCTACTCGCTCACCCTGCTCGTGCGGAACATCCTCGCCGGGCTGCGCGCGGTCCCCCAGGAGACCCGGCAGGCCGCGCGCGGCCTCGGCTACGGTCCGGTCCGGCTGCTGCTGACCGTGGAACTGCCCCTGGCCCTGCCCGCCGCGATGGCCGGACTGCGCATCGCGACCGTGTCGGCGGTCTCCCTGGTCACCGTGGGCGCGATCGTCGGCTACGGCGGCCTCGGCAACCTGATCTACGCGGGCATGAACACCTACTTCAAGGCCCAGGTGCTCACCGCTTCCGTGCTCTGCGTGCTGATCGCCGTCGCCGCCGACCTGCTCCTGCTGGGCGTGCAGTGGCTGATCACCCCCTGGGCGCGGGCGGCCCGCGCATGAACACACTCGGCGCCGCCTGGGACTGGCTCACCGACCCCGCGCACTGGTCCGGCGAGGACGGCGTCTGGCACCGGCTGCTCCAGCACCTGGTGCTCACCATCGTCTGCCTCTTCCTCAGCTGCCTGATCGCGCTGCCCGTCGCGCTGGTCCTCGGCCACCTCGGCAGGGGCGGCGCGCTCGCCGTCAACATCTCCAACATCGGCCGGGCCGTCCCCACCTTCGCGGTACTGGTCCTGCTCCTGCTGACCCCGGTGGGGAAGTGGGGCGAGGGGCCCACGGTGGTCGCCCTGGTGCTGTTCGCCGTGCCGCCCCTGCTCACCAACGCCTATGTCGGCATGCGCGAGGTCGACCGGAGCGTCGTGCGGGCGGCGCGGGGCATGGGCATGACGGGGCGACAGATGCTGTTCCACGTGGAACTGCCCCTTTCGCTCCCGATGGTCCTCAACGGGGTGCGGATCGCCGCCGTCCAGCTCGTCGCCACCGCCACCATCGCCGCGCTCGCGGGCGGCGGCGGCCTCGGCCGGATCATCACGGCGGGCTTCAATCTGGCCAGCACGCCCCAGGTGGTCGCCGGCGCCCTGCTCGTCGCCGTGTTCGCCCTGATCGTCGAGGGCGTCTTCGAGGTCGCCGAACGCCTGGCACCGGCATGGGCCCGGGGCGGCCGATGAGGGTCCGTACCGCGATGACGGCGGCCGTGCTCCTCACCCTCACCGCCTGCTCCACGGGTCCCTCCCTGGAGAACCGCGGCGCGGTCACCGCACCGCCCGGCGACAGCCGCCACCTGACCATCGGCTCGGCCGGCTTCACCGAGAGCGACCTGCTCGCCCAGATGTACGCGCAGCTGCTGAACCGGGCCGGCTACAAGACCTCGATCCTCACGGTCGCCAACCGGGAGCTGTACGAACCGGCCCTGGAGGCCGGCCAGATCGACGTCGTACCGGAGTATGCGGCCACCTTCGCCGACTGGCTGAACGCCAAGACCCACGGCGCCGCCGCGAAACCGGTCGGCTCACCCGACCTCGACGCCACGATGAAAGCCCTGCGCAGACTCGCGACACCCCGCGGACTCACGGTCCTCGCGCCCGGCCGCGCGGTCGACCAGAACGCCTTCGCGGTGACCTCCGCCTACGCCCGGCAGCACGGTCTCAGGACCCTCAGCGACCTCGGTGCCTCGAAGCTGGAGGTGCGGCTCGCCGCCGGTGACGAGTGCGTGCAACGGCCGTACTGCGAACCGGGATTGAAGAAGGTGTACGGCATCGACGTCACCGCGGTCGACCCGAAGGGCGTCGGCACCACCCAGGCCAAGCGAGCCGTCCAGGACGGCCGGGACCAGATGGTGCTGACCACCACCACGGACGCCACCCTCGACCAGTTCGGCCTGGTCCTGCTCGCCGACGACAGGCATCTGCAGAACGCCGACTACGTCGTCCCGGTCGTCAACCGCTCCCGTGCGGGCAGCACGGGTGTGGCGAACGCCCTGGGCAGGCTCAACGACGTCCTCACCACGGCGGACCTGGCGGACCTGAACCGGCAGGTCGACAGCTGGCGCCGGCTGCCGGCCGACGTGACGCGGACCTATCTGAAGAACAAGGGCCTGCTGAAGTGACCGCCCGCCTCAGGCGTCCGAGACCGAGTCGAACGGCACCTGACCCCGCGCGACACCCCGCGCGTCCGCGTCCACCGAGCGGCGCAGCGCCTCGTGCAGCTTCGCCGGGGTCAGCACGCCGAGGAAGCGGGCTCCGTCCAGCACCGCGACCCACCCGGCGTCGTACTGGAGCATCACCCCGAACGCCTGCTTCAGTGGTGCTCCCACCGGCACCCAGGCGGTCATCCGGTGTGTGAGGTCTCCGACCGTGCCGCCCGCGGCCAGCCTGTCGAGGCCCACCCAGCCACGCAGATCATCGTGCGCGTCGAGGACCACCGCCCAGCGGGCGCCCTCGGTCCGCAACCGCTCCGCCGCGCGCTCGACGGGCTCGTCCATCCGGGCCACCGGCGGCTGTTCGAGATCGTCCGGCTCGATCTCGGTGACCGACAGCCGCTTCAGCCCCCGGTCGGCGCCCACGAACCCGGCGACGTACGGCGTGGCGGGCGCGCCGAGCACCGCGCCCGGCGTGTCGAACTGCTCGATGCGGCCCTGCCCGTACACGGCGATGCGGTCGCCGAGCCGGACGGCCTCCTCGATGTCGTGCGTGACCAGCAGCACCGTCTTCCGCACCGCAGCCTGCATGCGCAGGAACTCGTCCTGCAACTGCTCGCGCACCACCGGGTCGACCGCGCCGAACGGCTCGTCCATCAGCAGTACCGGCGGGTCCGCCGCGAGCGCCCGCGCCACGCCCACCCGCTGCCGCTGGCCGCCCGACAGCTGCTCGGGGTAGCGCGGCCCGTACGTCTTCGGGTCGAGACCCACCAGATCGAGCAGCTCGGCGGCCCGGGCCCGCGCCTTAGCCCGCTTCCAGCCGAGCAGCGCCGGCACGGTCGCGGTGTTGTCCAGCACCGTGCGGTGCGGGAAGAGGCCCACCTGCTGGATGACGTAGCCGATCCGGCGGCGCAGCCGCACCGGGTCGATCCGGGCGATGTCCTCGTCGTTCACGAAGATCCGGCCGGAGGTCGGCTCGATCAGCCGGTTCACCATCATCATGGTCGTCGTCTTGCCGCAGCCCGAGGGGCCCACGAGCGTGACGAGTTCCCCCTCGGACACCTGGAAGGAGAGGCCGTCCACAGCTGTCGTACCGTCCGGATACCGCTTGGTGACCTGCTCGAACCGGATCATTCCCTCACGCTAACGGGCGCGCCCGCGCGGTGCCCGGCGGGCACGCCACACGGCTCACGGTGAGGTCGTTGAATCGGAATGTGCGCCTGGTAGGCCGTCGGCAGGAGTGCGTGGCTCCGGCAGCCGAGTGCTTTCAGCGAGCCGGGTTTGCAGTCGGGCATGGCGGAACTGGTACGTCGAGTTCACCCTGCGCAGGATGCCGAGGCGATGGGCGTCCGCAAGGAATGCCTGTAGCTGCCAGGGTAGTTGCCCACGGATAGCAAACTGGATTCGAGCGATGACGTAGTACGGCCAGGCGCAGGTGGCCAGTGCGAGTACGAACCCGATGACCCCGATGTCGAGGAGCCGGAAAGCGGTCACGATGGCGAGATCTGTGACTGTGCTGGCGAACCAGATACTCGTCCTGACACCGGCGTCGGGCAGCACGAAGAGGAAGGCGCAGGCTCCTCCGCCGAGCAGTGCAAGTAGACGATCAGCGCGCAGTGTCTCCTCAACGGTTTCCTGATCGTCTACAGCGGGGGAGGACCTGACCCAGCGGAAGAAGGCGAGTCCAATGCCCAGGACGGCACCGATCACCAGCCCGTCGCGCAGGCTGGCCAGGAAACGCGGCTCTCCGTCGTTGTGCACGTATGCCGCGTAGCTCGCGAAGAACAGCGCGGACGAGACGGCGACACCTGCCACGCTGCCCAATGCGCGGGCCAGACGTCGTCGCCACTGAACCATGCCGGGACGGCCGCGGTTCGGCAGTTCCGGCGGGGCGGGCAGGCCCGCAGTGAGAAGAACCAGCCACAGGCACACGCCGACGAAGGCGGTGGCTTCGAGGAACTTGGGCGCCATGCTCGTACCCGGCAGGAAGGGCACGGTGGCCGGGGTGGCGGCCAAACCGCCGCTGAGGGCTACGAGGGCAGAGAAGCCAGTCCGATGCCCAGTCCTCGCCAGGGAACGCGAACCCCGGCTGCTGAGGAGAAACACGGGCACGACCGCAGCCGCTTGCGCCATGCACATGGGCACGATCTTCAACGGCATCCCGAAGAGGGGCACCAGCAGCGGATTGGTGACAAGGTGCCCGACGAGAGTGATCGCCAGCCACGTAGCGGCGCGCCGCCAGGGTTTGGTCAGCGCGGAGCTCCATGTGTGGAGCTTCCACCAGGCAAAGTCGAAGCTGCCGTGTTTGCTCAGTCCCTGGGCAAGGAACGTCAGGTGGCGCCGCGCTTTCTCGGGGTTCCAGCCTCTGGTGGGGTCCTGTCGCCGGGAGCGCGCATACAGAGTCGGAATGAGCGCGTCCAGCAAGTGATGCTCAACAGCGGGGAGAGTGGGAAAGCGGCGGAGGTCGGCCAGCTCGGTGGGATCATGGTCTCCGCCGCCGTACACACATCGGACCAGGGTCGCCATCAGGGGGCTGGTCAGGACGTGGCCGACTGGTGATTCGGGGGTCTGGGCGAGGTGATCGGCCAAGGCGTCCCATGCGGGACGGCGCTGAGTGGGAGCAGCCAGGCGTAGCGCAGCAAGTGCTTCACCGACGTGGAGCGGCGCGGGCTCCAGGACGGCTGCGTTCCCCAGGGGCCTGCTTTCCCGTACGGCGCGCGCAAAGTCGTCGGTGCGGCAGGTCAGTACGAGCGGTGCGCTTGTTGGCAAGGTGTCGTTGAGGGCTGCCAGGACCGCTGCCTGGCGTGCTACAGGTACCTCATCGAGTCCGTCGAGCACGGGCACCAGACGGTGCTCGGTGAGCAGCTCCACGATGGAGCTGGTGCCGTATCGCCGGACATCACTCAGTGCGGGGTAGTCCTCGGTGATGCGGCGTTGCAGCCAGTCCCGAGCGCTCTCGCGTGACGGATCGAAGGAGGACAGCGGACACAGCACTGGTACCGGGTCATCGCAGTCGCGCGTCCTCAGCAGGGCGAGAAGAAGCAGCACAGCAAAGGTCGTCTTTCCCGAACCACCAGGCCCCAGCACGACCATGCGCTGACGTGTGGCCCGATGGAACGTCTCGATCAGCTGGTCGGGGGCATGTGTGTGGCACAGGATTGCGGTATCCCCCCGCGTGCTGCAATCCATGAGCTCCCCACGCCGGCTAAGTGTCCAGCTCACGGGCAGAGGTGCGGGTTCGAAGAGCTGCCGCAGGATGGCCTCGTCCTCCCACTGGCGCCGCACAACGCGGGCAAGTGTCTGTGCCGTCTCCGCGATCTGCCCCGTGTCGGAGCTCTTGTGGTGTGGCTTGCCCCGCCACGCCCAGACTGCCAGCACCCCCAGCAGGCCGACCACAGTCCCGAGCACCGAAGCGGCAGCCGAGACTTGGTCAGCACTCCCCAAGGCCCAGACGGACATCAACCCACCGGTGACCACGGCGCTGAACGACCATGCCACCATCCAGCGCCATCGCATACCCAACCAACGGCCGAGTCCCGATCCGGTCACCCGAACCTTGGACAGGACCCGCTGTCCGTTCGGGCAGCACGACGGAGACGCATGCTCGTCTCACGCTGTCGTTCCAAGGGCGGGACAAGGGCGCCCGTCATGGAGAGAGGGACACGGGACATGCGAACCTACGTGAACACCTGTCGGCCACCGCCCGTCAGCCGAGCAGCACGACCTCCAGCGTCCGCGGCCCGTGCACCCCCTCCACCCGGTCCAGTTCGATGTCACTGGTGGCCGAGGGGCCGGAGATCCAGGTCAACGGACGTGCCGGATCGAGTCGTTCGAGGGCCTGGGGGACGGCGGCGACGACCTGGTCGGGGACTCGTACGACACAGATGTGGTGGTCGGGGACAAGTGTGATCCGGCGGCGGCCCTGGTCCGGGCCGCCGTCCAGGACGAGGGTGCCGGTTTCGGCGATGGCGACCGCGCAGCCCGTGACGACGCTGTCCACCTGGTCCAGCTCGTTCGGCGTGCTGTCGGCCCGGTCCGCGACCCGCGTCGCGTCCACCTGTGCCAGCCAGCCCTCCTCCAGCCCCGGTGGCACCAGCACCGACGCCGCCTTCCGATCCGCCAGCAACCGGGCAAGCAGTGCCGGAAGTTCGCCGCCGGTGCAACGGTGCACGATCGCCCGGTAGTCCGCCAGGTTCTCGGCGAGCAGGTCCACCGTCTCCTCGACGCTCCGTTCACCGTGCTCGCGTAGATAGTCGCGCGGCACAGCCTCCTCGTACGGCGTTTCGTCCCGCGGTACGTCCGCGAGCGCGCGCCGTACCCGGCCCAGGATCCGGTCCCTGCTGCTCACTTCGCGTCTCCCTTGCCGGCGTTCCCGCCGTTGGTGCGCTGCCACCAGTCGCGGAACGGCTCCGCCGGCACGGCGGGCAGATCCCGTGTCCCGCTCCACGCCCTGCCGGGTCCCGGCAGCGTACGGGGATGGAGGCGGCGGCTGCGGGAAGCGAGCCGTTGGCCCGTGCGCAGCACACCAGGGCGTGAGAACGCCCAGCGTGCCGCACGCATCGCCGCCCGCTCGGCCGCGTGCCCCTTGGCCGGTTTGAGCACCACCTTGTTGCCGTTCCGGATCACCTGGCCGCCCTCCACGACCCGCTCCCGCAGGTGCACGAGCACCTCGGGGATGTCGATGGCGACCGGGCACACCTCGTAGCAGGCCCCGCACAGACTCGATGCGAACGGCAGCGAGGCGTCGATCTCGCTTGCCGTGCCCCGGAGCTGGGGGCTGAGGATGGCGCCGATGGGGCCCGGATACACCGAGCCGTAGGCGTGGCCGCCGGCCCGCTCGTACACCGGGCAGACGTTCAGACAGGCCGAGCAGCGGATGCAGCGCAGCGCCTGGCGGCCGACCTCGTCGGCGAGGGTGTCGGTGCGGCCGTTGTCCAGGAGCACCAGGTGGAAGGTCCTCGGGCCGTCGCCGTCCGTCGTGCCGGTCCACATGCTCGTGTACGGGTTCATCCGCTCGGCCGTGGAGGAGCGGGGGAGTGTCTGGAGGAAGACCTCCAGGTCCCGCCAGGTGGGGACGGTCTTCTCGATACCGACGACGGAGATCAGCGTTTCGGGCAGGGTGAGACACATCCGGCCGTTGCCCTCGGACTCGACGACGACGAGCGTGCCGGTCTCGGCGACCATGAAGTTGGCGCCGGAGATGCCGACCTTGGCCCGCAGGAACTTCTCGCGCAGATGCAGGCGGGCGGCTTCGGCGAGTTCGGCGGGCGTGTCGGTCAGGCCCTCGGGGGCGGGGCGGCCCCATGTGCCCATCTCGGTGCGGAAGATGTCCCGGATCTCACCCCGGTTGCGGTGGATGGCCGGGACGAGGATGTGCGAGGGCCGGTCCTTGCCCAACTGGACGATCAGCTCGGCGAGGTCGGTCTCGTAGGCGCGGATCCCTTCCGCCTCCAGGGCTTCGTTGAGCCCGATCTCCTGCGTGGCCATCGACTTGACCTTGACGACCTCCGACTCGCCGGTCGCCTTGACGAGTTCGGCCACGATCCGGTTGGCCTCGTCGGCGTCGGCGGCCCAGTGGACCGTACCCCCGGCGGCGGTGACCGCCTCCTCCATCTGGACCAGATAGCGGTCCAGATGGCGCAGGGTGTGGTCCTTGATGCGCCGGCCCGCCTCCCGCAGAGCCGCCCAGTCGGACACCTCGCCGACGGCCTTGGCGCGCTTGGCGCGGATGGTGTGCGTGGCGTGGCGCAGATTCCCGCGCAGGGTCTGGTTGCCGACGGCCTCCCGCGCCGCTTCCGGAAAGGCCGGCATCCCCACGAACGTCCCGCTCATACGGCCGGCTCCTCCTCCGTGCTCGCCAGGATCTCCGCGATGTGGACCGGCCGTACGTCCGTCCCGAGCCGGGTCATGGTGCCGCTGATGTGCATCAGACAGGAGTTGTCGGCCGCGCACAGCACCTCGGCGCCGGTCGACTCGGCGCCTCGCACCTTGTCCGCGCCCATCGCCGCCGAGACGTCGGAGTTCTTCAGCGCGAAGGTGCCGCCGAACCCGCAGCACTCCTCGGCACCCGGCAGCTCGACCAGCTCCAGTCCCTCGACCGCCTGCAACAGCCGCCGGGGCCGGTCGCCGAGTCCGAGGCCGCGCAGGCCGTGGCAGGTCGGGTGGTAGGTGACCGTGTGCGGGTAGTAGGCGCCCACGTCCGTCACCCCCAGTATGTCGACCAGGAACTCCGTCAGTTCGAACGTCTTGGGGACCACGGGGGCCAGTGCCCGGGCGAGGGTGTCCCCGCGTCCTTCGGCGCGGGCCCGCTCGCCGATGCGCGGATACAGTTCCCGCACCATCGCCCCGCACGATCCGGACGGGGTCACGATCGCCTCGTATTCCCCGAAGACATCGGAGAAATGGCGGGCGAGCGGTTCTGCCTCGTGCCGGTAGCCGGTGTTGTAGTGCGCCTGCCCGCAGCAGGTCTGCGCCATCGGGAAGTCGACCTCGACACCCAGTCTGGTCAGCAGCTTCACCACCGCTCGGCCGGTGTCCGGATAGAGCGTGTCGTTGACACAGGTCAGGAACAGAGCGACACGCATCGCGGCTCCTCGGGGTCGGTCATCGGACGAGTGCAGGGTAATGGGCGGACACCGCCGAAGGGAGGGGGCGGCTCACCGCGTGGCGAGCCGGGCCGCCGCATCCCGCCAGCGCGCGGTGTCGCCCCGGGGCGCGTACCGGGTCAGCGGCTGGGTACGGGTGAGCAGCCGGCGCATGTCGGCGAGGTCGCCGACCAGCCCGTGGGTCCGGGCCTGCGCGAGGACGTTGCCGAGGGCGGCCGCCTCGGTCGCGCCCGCCACCACCGGCAGCCCGCACGCGTCGGCGGTCAGTTGGCACAGCAGCGCGTTGCGGGTGCCGCCGCCGACGACGTACACGACGTCCACCGGACGGTCGGCCAGCCGCTGCGCGTCCCGGACGGCCTGCCGGTGGGCGAGGGCGAGGGAGTCGAGGATGCACCGCGTGATCTCGGCGGGCGTCTCGGGCACCGGCTGCCCCGAGGCCCGGCACGCCTCGGCGATCCGCTCCGGCATCCGGCCCGGCGCCAGGAACGCCTCGTCCCCGGCGTCCACCACCGACCGCAGCGCCGGCACCCCGGCCGCCTGACGCAGCAGCAGCCCCAGATCCGGCTCGCCCCAGGCCCGTACGCACTCCTGGAGCAGCCACAGTCCCATGATGTTGCGCAGGTAGCGGACCGTGCCGTCGAGCCCCAGCTCGTTCGTGAAGTTCGCGGCCCGGCTCTCCTCGGTGAGCACCGGCGCGGCCAGCTCCAGGCCGGCCAGGGACCAGGTGCCGGTGCAGATGTAGGCGAAGCGCTCGCCGACGGCCGGGACCGCGGCCACCGCCGACGCCGTGTCGTGCGAGCCGACCGCGGTCACCGCCACCGGCCCGGTGAGCCCCGTCTCCTCCAGCACCTCCGGGCGCAGCACACCGGCCGGATCACCCGGCTGACGCAGCGGCGCGAACAGCCCGAGATCGATACCCAGCCGCTCGGCGACGTCGTGCGACCACGTACGCGTCAGGGGATCGATCAGCTGGGTGGTGGAGGCGTTGGTCAGTTCGGTTCCCTGCTCGCCGGTCAGCCAGTACGTCAGCAGGTCGGGGATGAGCAACAGCCGCCTGGCGTGGGCGAACTGGGCGGTCGAGCGGGCCGCCGTCAGCTGGTAGAGGGTGTTGAAGGGGGCGTACTGCAACCCGGTGGCCGCGTACAGCTCGGCAGCCGGCACGGTCGCCCACACCTTCTCCCCGGCGCCTTCGGTCCGGGCGTCGCGGTAGTGCACCGGGTTGCCGAGCAGGGCCCCGCCGGCGTCCAGCAGGCCGTAGTCGACGGCCCAGCTGTCGACGCCGACGGAGTCGACCTGTCCGGCCGCCCGCAGTCCGTCCAGCACACCGGCATACAGCGCGAGAACGTCCCAGCGAAGCCCCTCCGGCACGCGCACGGGCCGGTTCGGGAACCGGTGCGCCTCGCTCAGCTCCAGCGCGTCGTGCCCGACCCGCCCGACCATCACCCGTCCGCTGGACGCGCCCAGGTCGACGGCGGCGTACGCCCTCGTCCCCCCGCTCATCGCAGGAACGCGGCCGCCACACCCGCGTCGACCGGGATGTGCAGCCCGGTGGTGTGCGTGAGATCCCCGCCGGTGAGGGCGAACACCGCGTTCGCCACGTGCTCCGGCAGTACCTCCCGCTTCAGGATGGTCCGCTGTGCGTAGAACTCGCCCAGCTTCTCCTCCGGTACCCCGTACACGGCGGCCCGCTGTGCGCCCCAGCCCCCCGCGAAGATGCCCGAGCCGCGCACCACACCGTCCGGGTTGACCCCGTTGACCCGGATGCCGTGCCCGCCCAACTCGGCGGCCAGCAGCCTCACTTGATGGGCCTGGTCGGCCTTGGTCGCGGAGTAGGCGATGTTGTTGGGCCCGGCGAAGACGGCGTTCTTCGAGGCGATGTAGACGATGTCCCCGCCCAGCCCCTGCGCGATCATCATCCTGGCCGCCTCCCGCGACACCAGGAACGAGCCGCGGGCCATGATGTCGTGCTGGAGATCCCAGTCCTCGGCCGAAGTCTCCAGCAGCGGCTTGGAGACGGAGATCCCCGCGTTGTTCACCACCAGGTCGACCCCGCCGAAGGCGAGCACCGCCGCCTGGAAGGCCGCGGTGATCTGCTCCTCGGAGGTGACGTCGACGGTCACGGCAACGGCCTTGTCGGGCCCGCCGAGTTCCTCGGCGCCGGCGGTTGCGTTCGCGGCGTCGAGATCCGCTACGACGACACACGCCCCCTCGGCGACCAGACGGTGCGCGATCGCCCTGCCGATCCCGCTGCCGGCCCCGGTCACCAGGGCCACCCGGGTCGCCAGCGGCCTCGGCGGGGGCATCCGCTGGAGCTTGGCCTCCTCGAGGGCCCAGTACTCGATGCGAAACTTCTCCGCCTCCTCGATCGGCGCGTACGCCGACACGGCCTCGGCCCCGCGCATCACGTTGATCGCGTTGACGTAGAACTCTCCGGCCACGCGGGCGGTCTGCTTGTCCTTGCCGAACGAGAACATGCCCACGCCGGGGACGAGCACGATCGCGGGGTCCGCGCCGCGCATCGCGGGGGAGTCGGGCAGTGCGTGCCGCTGGTAGTAGGCGGCGTACTCCTCGCGGTAGGCGGTGTGCAGCTCCTGCAGCCGGGCGACCGCCTCCGCCGGCGGTGCCGACGGGGGAAGGTCGAGGACGAGCGGCCGTACCTTGGTGCGCAGGAAGTGGTCCGGGCAGGAGGTGCCGAGGGCCGCCAGCCGCGGGTGTTCGGCGCGGGAGAGGAAGTCCAGCACCACGTCCGCGTCGGTGAAGTGGCCGACCTGCGGCCTGTCCTGCGAGGCGATGGCCCGCACGTACGGCGCGAGGGCCGCGGCCCGCTCCCGCCGCTCGCCCTCGGGCAGGGCCTCGCACCCCTCGACGACGGGGCCGAAGGGCTCGGCCTTCCCCTTCTTCGCCAGGAAGGCCTCGGCGGTGCGGATGATGTGCAGCGAGTTCCGCTCGCACTCCTCGGCGGTGCCGCCCCAGGCCGTGATGCCGTGCCCGCCCAGAACGCAGCCGACGGCCTGCGGGTTGGCCTCCTTGATCGCCGCGATGTCCAGCCCGAGCTGGAACCCGGGGCGCCGCCACGGCACCCACACCACGCGGTCGCCGAAGCACTCGGCGGTCAGCTTCTCCCCGTCGGCGGCGCAGGCGAGCGCGACACCCGAGTCGGGATGCAGGTGATCGACATGCGGGGCATCGACCAGCCCGTGCATCGCGGTGTCGATGGACGGAGCGGCCCCGCCCTTCCCGTGCAGGCAGTAGTCGAACGCGGCGACCATCTCGTCCTCGCGCTCGACGCCGGGGTACACGTCGACGAGCCCACGCAGCCGGTCCAGCCGCAGCACGGCGAGTCCGGACTCGGCAAGGGTCCCGAGGTCACCGCCGGAGCCCTTGACCCACATCAGTTCGACGTCGCCGCCGGTGACGGGGTCGGTGCCGGTGCCTTTGGCAGAGGTGTTGCCGCCGGCGTAGTTGGTATTGCGCGGATCGGCGCCGAGCCGATGGGAGCGGGCGAGCAGAGCGGCGGCTTCGTGGTGCGGTGCCATGAACTTCCGGTCCTTACGTGAAAGAGGGTGAGTGCACTTCCCTGGGGACGCGGGGCTGCGTCAATCTGCGGGCTGCGCCGCGTGGGCGCGACCAGCCACCTACGGACCGCACCCCGCACGCGAACAGAACCCGGCAGACGCTTACGCCCCCCACCCGGCCTGCTGCCCTCCGACCCGCTCAGCAACGATCTTCTGAGCCCACCCGGACCGGGCATACGCGGCGATCGGATCCGGATCGATCCCCATCTCTTCCCGCACCTCACGAAGCAACGGCCGCACATCCGTGTCGTACGCGTCCATCAACACGGCATTGGCGCCCAGCACGTCCCCGGCGGCCTGTGCGGAAGCCAGCGCCGACCGGTCGACGAGCAGAGCCTTCGCCGTCGCCTCCTGCACATTCATCACGGACCGGATGATCGCCGGAATCTTCGCCTCGATGTTGTGGCACTGATCGAGCATGAACGCGACCTCGGAGGTGAACCCCCCACCCCGAACCACCTCGTACATGATCCGGAACAACTGGAACGGATCCGCGGCCCCCACCATCAGGTCGTCGTCCGCGTAGAACCGGGAGTTGAAGTCGAACCCCCCGAGCTTCCCCTCCCGCAGCAGCGTGGCGACGATGAACTCGATGTTGGTCCCCGGCGCGTGATGCCCTGTGTCGACCACGACCTGCGCCTTCGGCCCGAGCTTCAGACAGTGCGCGTACGCCGTCCCCCAGTCCGGCACGTCCGTCGTGTAGAACGCCGGCTCGAAGAGCTTGTACTCCAGCAGCATCCGCTGCCCCTCCCCGAGCCGCGCGTACACCTCGGCGAGTCCCTCGGCCAGCCGGTCCTGCCGCGCCCGTACGTCGTCCTGACCGGGATAGTTCGTACCGTCCGCGAACCAGAGCTTCAGATCGGCGGAGCCCGTCGCATCCATGATGTCGACGCACTCCAGCAGATGGTCGACGGCCTTGCGACGCACCGCCGCATCCGGATGACAGATGCTGCCCAGCCTGTAGTCGTCGTCCTGGAACGTGTTGGAGTTGATCGCGCCGAGTTCCAGCCCGCGCTCCTCGGCGAACTTCGCCAGGGCCGCGTAGTCCGCCACTTCGTCCCAAGGGATGTGCAGGGCGACGGTCGGTGCAACGCCGGTGAACGCATGCACCTGCGCCGCGTCCTCCACCTTCTCCTGCGGATCGCGCGGAACGCCCTGCTGGGCGAACACCTTGAACCGGGTCCCCGAGTTCCCGTACGCCCACGACGGCGTCTCGACGGCCTGTGTCTTGAGCGCGGCCTTCACCGCAGCGAGATCGGTCACTTGAGGGCTCCTGTGGGGTCCGGTCGAACGACTGAGCATGTGAAACGATTCAGAACGGCAAGCTATGAGCCCACCTGGGGGGTGTCAAGCACTCTGGCCGACCCTGTTCTCCGTGACTCGGGCGCGACCTTCGGCTATCGAAATTTTTTCGACACGGACCCATTGACGTGACATGGCCGGGGTGCCTAACGTCCCGGCAATCCAGTTGAAACCTTTCACGACGCCGCGGGGACCGCCTCGGGCGTCGTCGAGGAGCCACCCATGACCCACCCGCCTGACCCGGGACCGGCCCCGGTGCTGGCCCTGAGGGACGTGTCCAAGTCCTTCGGCGCCGTACGCGCCCTGCGGGGCGTCTCCCTGGAGCTGTTCCCCGGCGAGGTGCACGCCCTCGCCGGTGAGAACGGCGCGGGCAAGTCGACCCTGATCAAGACGCTCGCCGGCGTGCACCGACCGGACGCCGGTCAGGTGCTGCTCGACGGCGAGCCCGTCGTCTTCCACGGCCCCGGTGACGCCCGCGACGCCGGCATCGCCGTGATCTACCAGGAACCGACCCTCTTCCCCGACCTGTCGATCGCCGAGAACATCTTCATGGGCCGCCGGCCCCGGCGCGCCCTCGGCCGGATCGACCACAAGGCCACCCGTGCGGCCACCGCCGCCCTGATGCGGCGGCTCGGCGTGGACCTCGACCCCGACCGCCCCGCGCGCGGTCTGTCCATCGCCGACCAGCAGATCGTGGAGATCGCCAAGGCACTCTCCTTCGACGCCCGCGTCCTGATCATGGACGAGCCGACAGCCGCCCTGACCGGCAGCGAGGTCGCCCGGCTCTTCGGCGTCGTGCGCACCCTCGGCGAACAGGGCGCAGCGGTGCTGTTCATCTCCCACCGGCTGGAGGAGATCTTCCGGATCTGCCGGCGGGTGACCACGCTGCGGGACGGCGCCCGGATCGCCGGCGAGCCCCTCGACGGCATGACCGAGGACGACCTGGTCCGCCGCATGGTCGGCCGCGACCTGGACGAGCTGTACCCCAAGCAGGACGTCACCCCCGGCGAAGTCGCCCTCAGCGTGCGCCGGCTGACCCGTGAGGGCGTCTTCACCGACGTCTCCTTCGAGGTCCGGCGCGGCGAGATCGTCGGCCTCGCCGGGCTCGTCGGCGCCGGCCGCACGGAGGTCGCCCGCGCTGTCTTCGGCGTCGACCGGTGGGACGCGGGGGAGGTCGAGGTCGACGGCCGCAGGCTCACCAACGGCGCGCCGTCCACCGCGATGACCGCGGGTCTCGCCCTGGTCCCCGAGGACCGGCGCGCCCAGGGCCTGGTGATGGACCTGTCCATCGAACGCAACATCGGCCTCACCGGACTTCGTACGACCGTGAGGGCCGGGCTGATGGACCGCGGCGCCGAACGCAGCCGCTCCCTCGACTGGGCGGTCAGGCTCCAGGTGAAGTACGCCCGGATCGCCGACGCCGTCTCCACCCTCTCCGGCGGCAACCAGCAGAAGGTCGTCCTAGCCAAGTGGCTGGCCACCGGTCCGAAGGTACTGATCGTGGACGAGCCCACCCGCGGCATCGACGTCGGCACCAAGGCCGAGGTCCACCGGCTGCTGTCCCAGCTGGCCGCCGACGGGGTGGCCGTCCTGATGATCTCCTCCGACCTGCCCGAGATCCTCGGCATGGCCGACCGCGTGCTGGTGATGCACGAGGGCCGGATCGCCGCCGAGATCCCCCGCTCCGAAGCCACCGAGGAAACCGTGATGGCCGCAGCCACCGGGAGGGCCGCCGTATGACGGTGACCGCGCCCGACCACGCACCGCCCGGCGACGTGCCCAAGTCCAGCGGCACCCGGCTGGTCGACCGCGTCTTCAGGATGCGCGAACTCGCCATCCTGGCCGTCTTCCTGGTGATGATCGCCGTCACCCAGGCGGGCAACAGCGAGTTCCTGTCCGAGCAGGGCATCAAGGACCTGCTGCTCAACGCCACGATCCTGGTGCTGGTCGCCACCGGCCAGTCCCTGGCGGTGATCACGAGGAACGTCGACCTGTCCGTCGGCTCCACCCTCGGCATCAGCGCCTTCGCCGCCGGCACCTGGCTGCACGGCGGCGGGAACGCCGTCGTCGCGATCGCCCTGGCCGTCCTGCTCGGCGTCGGCTGCGGTCTCCTCAACGGGCTGCTCGTCAGCCTCGGCCAGGTGCCCGCGCTCGTCGTCACCCTCGGCACGCTGTACATCATCCGGGGCATCGACTCGATCTGGGTCGGCTCCCGGCAGATCACCGCGGCCGATCTCCCCGGCGGATTCGTGGACTTCGGCTCCGGCGGGCTCGCGGCGATTCCCTGGCTGGCCCTGATCGCGCTCGCCGTACTCGTCGCCACCGCCTACTACCTCAAGCACTTCGGCAGCGGCCGCGAGCTGTACGCCCTCGGCTCCAACCCGGAGGCCGCCCGCCTGGCCGGCATCCCCGTCCGCAAGCGGATCCTGGCCGCCTACACTCTCTGCGGCGCCCTCGCCGGGCTCGCCGGCGCCCTGTACCTGGCCCGGTTCGGCAACGTCGACTCCGGCACCGGCAACGGCTACGAACTCACCGTCGTCAGCGCTGTCGTGGTCGGCGGTGTCGCCTTCACCGGCGGCTCCGGCAGCGTCTACGGCGCCGCCCTCGGCGGACTGCTGCTCACCTCGATCAACAGTGTGCTGCCCGCCCTCGGCGTCAGCTCCGTGTGGGTGCTGGCCATCAACGGCGTCCTGCTGCTGCTCGCCATCGCCGTCGACCGGATCGTCGCGCTGCGGGTGGCCGCCGCCCTGAAGAAGAGGAAGGTCCGCCATGCCTGAGTCCCTGACGCGCGCGGTCCGTTGGGACACCGTGGTAGGCGCGCTCCTGGTCGTCCTGTTGATGCTGTCGTTCGGCACGGTCGACGGCTTCGGGAACGCCCTCAACCTGTCGTTCCTGATCGGCAACACCCTGCCGATCGCCTTGATCGCCCTGCCGATGACCCTCCTGGTGGTGGCCGGAGAGATCGACCTGTCCGTGGCCTCGACGGCCGGTCTGTCGGGCGCGGTGATGGGCAAGCTGTGGAACGAGGGCATGGCCATCGAGACGATCATCCCGATCTGTCTCCTGCTCGGAGTGGTGTGCGGGCTGGTCAACGGCCTCCTCGTCACCCGGCTCGGGCTGCCCTCCCTCGCCGTCACCATCGGCACCCTCGCCGCCTACCGGGGCATCGCGCAGATCGTGCTCGGCTCGGACGCGGTGACCGACTTCCCCACGCAGTACCTGGACTTCGCGGCCGGCCGTCTGGGGGACACGTTTCTCCCGCAGTCCTTCCTGCCCTTCCTCGTGCTGCTCGCGATCGCCGTCGTCCTCCTGCACGCCACCCCGTTCGGGCGGTCGCTGTTCGCGATCGGTGCCAACGAGGAGGCAGCCCGGTTCGCCGGCATCCGCGTGAAGCGGCACAAGCTGATCCTGTTCACGGTGACCGGGTTGATGGCCTCGCTCACCGGGATCTTCTGGGCTCTGCACTATGCGAGTGCGCGTTACGACAATGCCACCGGGCTCGAACTCTCCGTCGTCGCCGCTGTGCTGCTCGGCGGGATCGACTTCGACGGAGGCAAGGGCACGTTGGGCGGTGCGATCGCGGGTGTCTTCCTGCTCGGTGCGCTGCAGAACGTGATGAGCCTGTCCAACGTGTCCGCGCAGTCGCAGATCGTCGTCACCGGTGTGCTCCTCGTCGTATCTGTGCTCGGCCCGCGGGTCGCACGCCAGGTGGCGATCGCGAGGGCGGCTCGCTCCGCTGGATAGGTCGTTCGTCAACTGCGGGCCCGTTGTGGCTGGTCGCGCCCACGCGGCGCAGCCGCAAATCAACGCAGCCCCGCGCCCCCTTGGGGGCGCGTCCACTTCACCCTCGTCATAAGGACCCCGCTATGCGCACATCGTCCCTCCGTCGTTCCGGCGCCGCCCTCGCCGCGGCCACCTCCTTCGCGCTCGCCCTCACCGCCTGCGGCGGCACCACCAAGAACGACGTCAAGTCCGACAACGCCTCGGCCGCCTCCGCCGGCAAGGCCGATCCGAACGCGGCCACCAAGAAGGGGCTGACCGTCGGCTTCCTGCCCAAGCAGGTCAACAACCCGTACTTCACCACCTCCGACAAGGGCGGCGAGAAGGCGCTTGCCGAGCTGGGCTCGACGTACAAGGAGGTGGGCCCGAGCAGTGCCACCGACACTGCCGGCCAGGTGGGTTACGTCAACACCCTCACCCAGCAGCAGGTGAACGCGATCGCCGTGTCGGCGCAGGACCCGGGGGCGCTGTGCACCGCTCTCAAGCAGGCCATGTCGAACGGCATCAAGGTCGTCACCTACGACTCCGACACCAACCCCGGCTGCCGTAACGCCTTCGTCTCACAGGCGTCCGCCGAGGACCTGGGCCGCACCGAGGTGCAACTGCTCGCCGAGCAGATCGGCTACAAGGGCGAGATTGCGGTCCTGTCCGCCGCACAGACCGCGACGAACCAGAACACCTGGATCGGCTACATGAAGGACGAGCTGAAGGACCCCAAGTACAAGAACATCAGGCTCGTCAAGATCGCCTACGGCAACGACGACGCCCAGCAGTCCTTCCAGCAGACCCAGGGCCTGCTCCAGGAGCACCCGGACCTGAAGGGGATCATCTCCCCGACCACCGTCGGCATCAAGGCGGCCGCCCAGTACCTGTCCGGCTCCAAGTACAAGGGCAAGGTCAAGCTGACCGGCCTCGGCACCCCCAACGACATGCGCAAGTACGTCAAGAACGGCACCGTCGACGCCTTCGAGCTGTGGGACCCGGCCAAGCTCGGCGACCTCGCCGCGCGCACCGCCGTCGCCCTCGCCTCCGGACAGATCACCGGCAAGGAGGGCGAGACCTTCAAGGCCGGCGACACCACGTACACCCTCGGCAAGGACGGCGTGATCAACCTGGGCAAGCCGACCGTGTTCGACGCCAAGAACATCGACCAGTTCAACTTCTAGTGGACGAGGGGGTGTTGATGCAGCGCGTGTGCTTCCTGCTGAAGGTCCGGGCGGACCGCCTCGACGAGTACCGCGAACGGCACGCCGCCGTGTGGCCGGAGATGCTCGATGCCCTGCGGACGACCGGCTGGCACAACTACTCGCTCTTCCTGCGCGAAGACGGCCTGCTCGTCGGCTATGTGGAGACCGAGGACTTCGCCGCCGCCCGGGCCGGCATGGAGGCCACCGACGTCAACGCCCGCTGGCAGGCGGAGATGGCGCCGTTCTTCGAGTCGCTGGACGGCGCCCGGCCCGACGAGGCGATGAAGCCGCTCACCGAAGTGTTCCACCTGGCCTGACCTGGGAGTCCCGCTGATGAGAAGACGCACCGTGCTGGCGACCGCCCTCCTGGCCGCCGTGGCGGCCCCCGGCACCGCGAACGCGGCCGACCCCGGCCCGTCCGTCACCAAGAAGGGCACCACCCGACTCGACACCCAGGCCCTCTACTTCGTGTCCTACGACGGCCTGGTCAACAACAACTCCTTCCAGAAGAACGGCCTGCTGACCTACAAGGGCCACCAGTACGCCGCCTGGTACACCTCCACCCGCAACGCCGTCGTCGCCCGTCGCGTTCTCGGCGGCTCCACCTGGTCGACCGTCACCCTCTCCCACACCCTCAAGAGCGACGACTCCCACAACGTCATCTCCATGGGCGTCTCCAGGACCGACGGCCGTCTCCACATCTGCATGGACTCCCACAGCGACGGCTTCTTCTACGCCAAGTCGGCCGCCGGACTCCTCGACGCCCCTGCCTCCACGTCCTGGACCTCGTCCGTCTTCGGCGCCGTACAGACGACCCTCGACGGACTCACCCTCACCTCGCAGTTCACGTACCCCCAGTTCGTCTCCACGCCCGAGGGAAGGCTCCAGCTCAGCTACCGGGCCGGCATCTCCGGCAACGGACGCAACGCCCTCGCCGAGTACGACGGCTCGGCCTGGACGGCGCTGGGGGAGTGGTCCGGCTCCACCGGCACCTACACCAGCTCGCACGGCTCCAGCACCGCCCGCAACATGTACCTGCACGGCATCGACTACGACGCGGGCGGCCGGTTGCACGCCTTCTTCACCTGGCGCGAGCAGAACGCGGCCGTGATGTGCAACAGCGGCGGCATCACCAACCACGACACCGGCTACGTCCACTCCACCGACCGCGGCCGCACCTGGCGCAACGACGCGGGCACGGTCGTGGGCACCACCGGAAGCCCGGACACGGTCTCCGTCACCAATTCCGGACTGGTCGTCGACTCCCTCAACCCCGACCACTCCCTGATGAACCAGGAGAGCCAGGCCACCGACTCCGCCGGCCTGCCCCATGCGATCATCAGCTACGTCCCCGGCCGCTTCGGCCAGTGCACCACGAACTACGTCGCCGACCGTACCGCCAACGGCCGCGCCTTCCACCTCCGCAAGAACTCCACCGGCACCTGGCAGAAGACCGAGATCCCCGTCGCACTGAACTCCAGCCAGCGCACCAAGCTGGTCCTGGACAGGTACGACAACGCCTACGCGATCTTCCCGTACGGCCGGATCGCCGGTGCGTCGAAGTCCTCCGGGTACACGGACTGGGCGCTGCTGTACGACGGCAGCGACCTGAACGCGTTCGGCGAGGTCGTGATCGACGAGCTGCGCGTCAGGACGGACGACGTGCTGTCGTTCATGTACCAGGAGAAGTCGAGCGGCACCACCCCCTCGCCCCTCCATGTCGTGGACTTCGCACTCCCTGCGTGACCGGCCTGTTCTGGGCGGCGATGACGGTAATGTGAAGGCCTTCCCGCCGCCCCTCGTTCTCCTGGAGGTCTCCGCCCGATGGCCCAGTCGGTGGGTATCAAGGACGTTGCCCGCGCCGCCGGAGTGTCGGTGGGGACGGTGTCGAACGTCATCAACCGCCCGGAGACCGTGGCCAGCGAGACCCGTGCGCGCGTGCTGTCCGCGATCGACCGGCTCGGCTACGTCCGCAGCGAGTCCGCGCGCCAGCTGCGCGCGGGCCGCAGCCGGATCATGGGCCTGCTCGTCCCAGGACCTGACCCCTGGACCGGGGCTCGTGGCGTCCGCAGGCCCTAGCGGACCG
>NZ_JBEXYL010000092.1:0-30465 GCF_040630895.1 Streptomyces sp. NPDC005728 | reverse complement strand
GGTGCCGGGGTGTCAGGGGATGCGGCGCAGGGTGGACTCCGCCCGCGCTGCGCCGACGCGCGCCCACAGGTGGATATGGCCGGTGGCCATGAGTCGAGCACCGCATAGCGCGGCGCTGGTCAGAACGATGCCTCCGGCGGGGGATCGGCCTGCACCGGGATGGAGGGGGCGCCGTTTCCGCCCGCGGGTCCGTAGTGGCGTGCGCGGGGTGCTCCCATCCCGTACGCCATCGACCCAGGCAGAGCCGAGCAGACGCGGCCCATGGCGTCCAGGTCGTTCGTACAGTGGCGCGCTCCACCTGGACGCCATGAACCACGCCCGCTCCACGGAGTGTGGGTCGACGGCGTACGGGATGGGAGCTGGGTAGAGTGGTGGGCTGTTCTGTGTCCGGCACGGCAAACTTGCCCCCGGGAGCAAGCACGTCACAACTACTCCCCGTCTGGGAGCACCCTCTCCAGCGCATTCCACAGCTCAAGGCGTCGGCCCTGGTCGACTAGGTTCACCTTCCTGGCGTTCCAGACGAAAACGAACCGGCCCCTCTCCATCGCGTCGCCGGTCTTCCTCATCTCAATCGCCCAGCGCTCGGCGACGCCCGTTCCCCAGAACCTGTAGATCGACACAGTGTCCGTGGTGATCAGCTGCAGACAGTCGTCAGGGCTCGGCTTTTTGCCCGCGGCTTTGTCGGAGCAGGAGGCCGTGTTGTCAGTCGGGTTGCCGAGGGTGGTGACGCCGAGTTCGTCGGCGAGCTTGGCGGCGACCTGCCAGGCGTTGAGGGTGCCGGGCGCGACCCATCTCTTGGTCGGAGAGTGCTTGGGCGCGGCGGGTTCATCGGACGAGCCGGGGCTGGAGCAGGCGGTGAGCGCCAGCGCGGCGGCCGCTATGAGTGCGGCGCCGGTGGTACGGGTGCTCATGGTCCCCCCCTTGGACGTGCGTGCCTGAGAGGCCATCATGCGTCATATTCGCGTGAAGGCATTGTCTCCGGATCGATGTGCGCCGAGTGAGAAGAGGTGCATGAGGGCCGTGGACCAGAAGCTGTCCGTGCCATACCCGTGCCAGATCCAGCAGGGAGTCACGGGGAACGGCGGTGGCCGGCGGATGGGTAACCCCGATCCGCCCACGTGGACAGTTCGCAGTTCAGAGCAGCACTCGCCTCACCTCGCTCCTAAAGCGGTGGTCCGAGTCAAGAGAGTGCCCGCGGCATTGTGCCCGTGGATGAGCGCTGAGATCATTACGGCGAGTGCCTAGGAGAAGGCGCCGGGGAGGGTCGTGTGTCGTCCGTCGTTCTTGTGATCACTCTCGTGATGGCGTTGATACTGGGCGTGACCGGCGTATGGGCCACGACCGCTGGGCACATCGCACTCCCTTGGGTACGCAAGGGAGTGAAACTGCCTCGCGTATGGGGTGCTGGGGCGTTGCTGATCGCGGCGAGCCTTACGGCGGCGTGGCTGGTGCCCTTCCGTGGCCAGAGCCTGCTCATGCTGGCTGGTCTCGTGCTGATTTGGCGGGCCCAGGGCTGGCGGCATAGGGAGACGTCCCGGGGGACTGATCTGTCAAGAGCAGTGCTGCCACCTGACACCAACGGCTGACACCAACAGCGGCGAACACGACCGCACGAGAGCGGCCCTCAGCGGTCGGTGGACCGCTGTAGGGCTGGGGTCCCTCCAGCCCTCAGGTCTTCCGTGATCGACCTGAGAAGGATGACGTACGACCGCAAAGTCTGTGTCCAGCGCGAGCATCGTCCGAACCGATGGACGGTGCCCGCCGGCCTGACTCACCTGTTGAGACCGCCAACCTCGGCCGCCTGAAATGATCTCGCTGTGGCCGAATACACGATCAGCACCGCCAGTGGAGACGACTGGCCTGTCTTGCCGCGCGATGACTTCCCAGCCGTCCTTCAACCCCGATCGTTCGCCTGTAACGCCATCGAGGGTGATGGCGATCACTCCTTCCGCACAGGCAACACCACGGTGTCGGCATCGTGGGAGCTTGCGGGCACCTGGTACGTGCACGTAGACGGCGCACCATCCCTTGACGCCGCGGACGCGATCGTCGCGGAGATGGCTCTGCAACTCGGCGACGCGACCGGCATGACGGCGAACTACTACCGGATCACCGACTAGGCGGGGCTTCTCTGTGACCAATCCTCTGACACCCCAGGATCGCATCGCCGATCGCGAGGCCCTGTGCGCCTTCCTGGCGCGACTTCGAGCCGACTACGAGAGTGGAGCCGATTGGGAGAACGGGACGCTGGACGCCTTCCTGGAGGCTCTGGAGGCCTGGATCTCGTCAGCGCCAGGCTGGTACGCCAACCACAAGCAGGTACTACCGGCCGAGGGCGACTGGACGTTCTTCGCGCGAGCCCTCACCGCCGCACGGCACTACGAGTGACCACGTGCCCCCCGCGTGCCCGATGAGAGGGCAAGTGGCGGGGAACAGCGGGGAACTCTGGCAACTACCCCGAGAACGCACGGGTCAACGTCCCGCCAGGTCAGCGCCCACCCGCATACGCGATCTTCCAAACTAGCTACGCGGGTTCGATTCCCGTCGCCCGCTCTGTTTGACGAAGGCCCAGGTCAGAGGGTGTTTTCCTCTCCCTGGGCCTTCGGCCGTTCCCGGGCCCTTCGCCGGACCTACACCCTGTAGTTGGTAGAGCTGAAGTGGAGATCGCGGTCCGCCTCGTAGGAGACGGAGCTGTACCGGTCGGAGTAGGGCGAGGAGATCGGGGTGGACTGGAATTCGACGTCCCCGCCTCCGACCGGATCGAGCCCGGGGGACGGCGTGGCCTGCGCAGTGCCGGCGGCGGACAGGGCGGCCAGGGTCAGGAGAATCGCAGCAGTGACGTGCTTGGCGTTGATCACGGCCTGCCGAACGACGAAGGACACGCCGGGTCACGCCGTTCCAGTCGAATGCCTGACCGTGCTGTGCCGCCTCAGCCAGGCGAGTACTTCCTCGGGGTGCCGGTCGGGCGGGAAGACCGGGTAGAAAGTGTGCTCGATCACTCCGTTGCCGATCACGAGAGTGAACCGGCGCAGCAGGGTCTGTCCGGCGGCTTCGAAGGTGGGGAGCCGGAGAGCCCTGGTGAGTTCCAGGGCCGCATCGCTGAGCAACGGGTAGGGCAGGTGGAGCCGCTGGACGGCTTCCTGCTGGTAAGCGGTGTCCTGGGTGGACAGTCCCATGACCTCGGCGCCGGCGGCCCGCAGGTCTTCGGCGAGGTCACGGAACGCACACGACTCCGGCGTGCATCCACGTGCGCCCGGGATGAGGTCCCAGTCCGCGACGAGCGGATCTTCGCCCGGGCGTCCGGTCCGGGGGTATGCGAAGAGGACCAGTCGCCTGCCTTCCCCTGCCGCCTGGTCGACCCTGACCATGCGGCCGTCCGTCGCAGGCAGGCTCAGCGCAGGCATCGCGGTACCCGGCAGGCCCGCGCATGCCCCGTCGTCGGCGGGTGCCGGCAGGTCCGGAGGAAGATGAGTTGGATCATGAGACATGAACCCATGCTAGGGACGACCCCGGCGTTTCACAGGGTTCGGATGTTCACGCTGTAGATCTCGCGGATGCCGCAGGGAACGTAGAGGGCGTCACCCACGAGGAGCGGGGTCGCGCCGGCGGCGGCGATGAAGGGGTCGCCCGCGGAGCCGCGGCCGGGGAGGCTGTGGACCTCCTTGCCGGTGCGGCGGTCCAGGGCGGCCAGCCGGCCGCCCGGAGAGGCGACGAAGACGTACCGGTCGGAGACGACCGGCGGGCCGGGGCGTTCGACCGAGGAGCGGGTGTCCCACAGGGTGCGGCCGGTGGCCGGGTCCACGGCGCGGACCTCGCCGCTGTTGAAGGTGAGGTAGAGCGTGCCCCGGGCCAGCACGGGTGTGCCGGACGCGGACACCGAGCGGGCCAGCGGGACGACGTGCGGCGCGTGGTCGTCCGCGTCCAGCAGGGTGATGCGGCGGTAACCGGTGACCGAGGTGTCGTCCGACGCGCCGTCCGGGGACGGGACCAGGACCAGGCGGCCGTCGGCGGCCCGGCCGGCGAGGGTGAGGATGCCGTCCACCCTGGCGGTCCAGCGGGGGCGGCCGTCGGCGGGGGCGAGCTGGGCGATCGTGGTGTGCGCGCCCTTCGCGTCGGAGCAGACGAGATAGCCGAGGCCGGCCACCGCGTGGAGCCCGCAGCTGTCCCGGGCGGGCAGGGTGCGCTTCCAGCGGGGTGTGCCGTCGGCGGTGCGCAGCAGGGAGTACGTTCCGCCGTCCTTGCCGTAGGTGACGATCGGTCCGTCCGCCGTGACCGCCACCGTGCCGTCCGCCCTGGAGGGCTCCACTTCGCCGATGTCCCGCTTCCAGCGGACCTCGCCGGTGCGGGCGTCGACAGCCTCGAAGACGAAGTGGCTGGTGTCGGCGTTGCGGGCCGAGCTGTCCGCGACGGAGTAGACGTCGTGGCCGTGGGTGCCGAGGACACCGCTCTCGGGGAAGGTGCCGCCGCTGCCGTTGTCCGGGTCGGGGTGGTCGGCCTTCGGGAGGGTCCACTGGACCTTGCCCGTGGCCAGCGTGAAGCGGACGGCCTTGATGCCGTCACCGGCACAGATCAGTCCGCCGTCGCGCGCGGTGCACGTCGCGAAGCTTCCCATGGGGCTGGTCTTCTCGTCGGTCTCCCGGGTCTGCCAGGCCCGCCACCCCGCCGGAAGATCGCCCTGTGCACCGGCTCCTCCGCCCGTCAGCCGCAGGGCCACGGCGGAGGCCGCCACGGCGAGGACGAGAACGCCCGCGGCCAGGACCGCCCAGAGTCTGCGGCGCCGCCCGCGCGGGCGTGCGGGCTCGGTGTCCGGCTCTTCTTGCTGCTCCGGGCGCTCCGGGCGCGGGTCGGGCAGGCGGCCCTCGCGCAGCAGGGTGAGGAGTTCGTCGGGGGTCGCGCGTGACTTGGGGTGTTTCTCCAGACAGAGGCGGATGAGCGGGAGCAGGTCCTCGGGGAGGCCGTCGAGGTCGGGCTCGCCCTCGACGACCTTCGTGGCCGTCTCCCAGGGGTTCGCGCTGTCGAAGGGGCCGTGCCGGGTGGCGGCGTACACGAGGACCGCGCCGAGGGAGAAGATGTCGGCGGCCGGGCCGACCTCGTGCGGGGAGGAGAACTGCTCGGGCGACATGAAGGGCGGGGTGCCCATCACCCGGCCGGTCTGGGTGAGAGCGTCGGCCGCCGCGGACTCGGCGGCGCGGGAGATGCCGAAGTCGATGACGCGGGGGCCGTCCTCGGCGAGCATCACGTTGGCCGGTTTCAGGTCCCGGTGGACCACGCCGGCGCGGTGGATGTCGCGCAGGGCCTCGGCGAGGCCGGCGGCGAGTTCGCGCAGCCGGTCGGGCGGCAGCGGGCCGTGGCGGCGGACGTGGGTGCCGAGGTCCTCGCCGGGGATGTAGAGCGTGGCCATCCAGGGGCTCGGCGCATCGGCGTCGGCGTCCACCACGGGGGCCGTGAAGGCACCGCTGACCTGGCGGGCGGCGGCCACCTCGCGGCGGAAGCGGGTACGGAACTCGTCGTCGTCGGCGTACTGACCGTGGACGACCTTCACGGCGAGCCGGCGGCCGGAGGCGGAGCGGGCGAGATAGACCACGCCCATGCCGCCGCTGCCGAGACGGTCCTCGATCCGGTAGCCGCCCACATCCCGCGGATCCGAGTCGCGCAGCGCCATCCCCGTACGTCCCCCCGTTGTTTCAGTTGTCCAGCCCTGCCGGCCCGCCCCGCCGGAGTCAGAACCTGATCGTGTTGATGGTCTCCGCTATCGAGTTCAGGAACCGGTTGATGGACGGTGCCATACCGGTCGAGGCGAGGAAGAAACCGAAGAGTACGGCAACGATGGCCGGCCCCGCCTTGATGTTCCCCCCTCGAATCAGCACTACCAGGATGATCGCCAACAGCAGCACCACGGACAGTGAAATGGCCACAACTGATCACACCCTCGGTCGGTCCGCTCTCCCGGCCCGGGGTACGACCCCGCACCCCCGCCAGAACCATCGTGCCACCAACCCGGCCGCCGTATGCGCCTCGTGACGCAACGTTGGACAAGGTCCCGGCGCCGGGGCGCGCCGCACAGCAATTCGAGAGACCACCCCGGCGCGATTCCCCAGGAAATGACACCGGTTCGTTTCATCGTCCACACAACTCCCGTGAAGGTAATTCGAATTGATGGCACAGAGGTGACGTATGCACCAATTAGTCAGGATCAATCTAGACATCGGGTGTGAAAGTGCACCCTCGTGCGTGCCCACCATCACATCAACGAGGGGGCAAAGATCGGTAATTCCGGGGTAGTAGAAGGCACTCACCAGAATTGACCGTGGGCGTTTTACGAAATCGCACAGGCGACGCTAGGGTGCCTCAGATGTTTGCTGCCGCCCCGTCCCCCGGCCCGAACCGCGCTCCGCTCCCCCCGGCGGACAGACCCCGCCGACAGCGCGACTCGTTCTTCGACAACGCCAAGTACCTGGCGATCGTCCTGGTGGCCATGGGTCATGCGCTGGCACCGGTCAAGGGGGACAGCCGAGCCCTCGAAGCCGTGTACAACGTCGTGTACACCTTCCACATGCCGGCGTTCATCATCATCTCCGGCTTCTTCTCCCGCAGTTTCGACATGCGCCCGGACCGGCTGAAGCGGCTGGTCACGGGGGTCGCCGTGCCGTACGTCCTCTTCGAGACCGCGTACTCGCTCTTCCGGATCCATGTCGGTGACTCCGCCGACCGGCAGATCAGCCTCCTCACGCCCTGGTACCTGACGTGGTTCCTGTGCGCCCTGTTCGTCTGGCGTCTGATCAGCCCGCTCTGGAAGCTGCTGCGCCATCCGCTGCCCGTCGCGCTCGGGGTCGCCATGCTCGCGTCGCTCGCCCCGTCGGTCGGCGGCGAGCTGGCCCTCCCCCGCGTCCTGCAGTTCCTGCCCTGCTTCGTCCTGGGGCTGTGCATGAAGCCCGAGCACTTCCAACTGGTGCGTCGGCGCTGGGTGCGGGTCGCCGCGGTGCCGGTGTTCGCGGCGGCGCTGGCCTTCGGCTGGTGGAGCGCCGCGCACATGGACGTCGGATGGTTCTACCGCGAGAACGCCGCGCAGGACCTGCACGCCCCGTGGTGGACCGGACCGCTCATGACGCTGGCGATGTTCGGCTGTGCGCTGCTGCTGACGGCCTGCTTCTACGCGTGGGTGCCGGGCCGGCGGATGTGGTTCACCTCCCTCGGCCAGGGCACGCTGTACGGCTACCTGCTCCACGGTTTCGTCATCAAGGCCTGCCTGTACGCGGGCTGGTTCGACGTCGCCCAGCGGTACGGGCCGGCGGGCGCGGCCCTGGTCACCGTCCTCGCGGCCGGGGCCGTCACGCTGCTGTGCACCCATCCCGTGCGGCGCGTCTTCCGGTTCGCGATGGAGCCGAGGATGGAATGGGCCTTCCGGCAGGACGCGGCGCAACTGGCGCGCGAGCGCCGGGAGACGCCCGAGCGGGAGCGGGAGCGGGCGGGAGCCGTCAGCGCCTAGGAGTCTGTCCCGGAGCGCCTGGGAGTCTGTTCCAGACCGAGAAGCGCGCGCATGCGCGCGTACTTCTCGGTCAGCCGTCCGCAGGTGGATTCGTCGAGGACGGCGAGCCGCTCCGGGTCGGCGTTGTGCGCCAGGTCGGCCTCCTTCACCAGCAGCGCGCCCGGGGTGGCGAGGATCCGGCGCGCGTACGCCTCCGCCTCCTCCCCCGCGCACTTGGTGACCGCGCGCACGATGGCCTTGGTGCGCGCGGTCAGGGCGGCCGCCGCCAGCCACTCCTCGCTCAGCGCGTCGTCCTCGACGGAGTCGTGCAGCCAGGCCGCCGCGATCTGCTCGGCGTCCCCGCCACGGGCGCGCACCCCGGCCGCGACGGCCGCGAGGTGTTCCGTGTAGGGCCGGCCCGCCTTGTCGGTCTGTCCCGCGTGGGCGGCTCGGGCAAGGCTCTCGACCTCGGCCAGGGTCAGGTGCGTCTCGGTCACTCCCCCAGTGTCTCCCGGCGCAGCGCGGCCCGGGCCGGCACGGTGACGGCAGTCAGCCCGAGCAGCAGGATCCCGCCCGCGAAGGCGCCGTAGACCACGGGCGGGATGTACGGTCCCTGCCCGGTCAGCCCGTTCGTCATCGGCACCAGGGTGGCCACGGCGATCGCCGTACCGAGCGCGATGCCCGCGAGCGTGACCAGCAGGGCCTCCCAGCGGACCATGCGCAGGATCTGCCGCCGGGTGGAGCCGATCAGCCGCAGGGTGCCGAGTTCGGCGCGCCGGGCGAGGACGGTCATCACCAGCGTGTTGGCGGCGGCGACGGCCGCGAAGCCGCCGAGCACGGCCGCCATCACGGCGTTGGCCCAGGCGTTGAGTTCCCGGTCCAGGGACTGGGCTGCGGAGTAGCCGTCCCGGTCCAGGACCGTGCCGAGCGGGGCGAGACCGGCCGTCGTACCGCCCTTCGTCCACAGTTCGGTGTCGAAGGCGGAGCTGACGTGGGCCGCGAGGCCGGCGCGGCTCATGGTCACCTCGGACAGGCCCATGCCGCGTCCGTACGTCGCCACGACCACCGGCGCGGCCCTGGTGCCGTCGGGCAGATAGAGGTGCAGACGCTCTCCGACGCGCACATGGGCGTTGCGGGCGAGGCCGGCGTCCACAGCGATCTCGCCGGGCCGCAGGGTGAGGCGCCCCTGCCGGACGTCCAGGTCCTGGACGGCGGCCAGGTCGCGTACCGAACCGGTGACGCCCTGGGCGGAGGCGGACTCCAGCGCTCCGGAGACCGGGACCAGTACCGAGGCCCGCAACAGGCCGACGGCGGCGGTGACTTCGGAGCTCTGCCGGGCCTGTCGTACGGCGTCGGGGGCGAGGCCCGGCTCCGCGGTGACGACGTGGTCGGCGGTGACGCCGGCGCGCTGCTGGTCGGCGGTGACCTTGTCCGTGCTGGTCTGCAGGAACACCAGCACGGAGGCGAAGGCCATGGCGAGCACGATCGGGGTGATCGCCGAGGCGAGTCGGCGGGCGTTGGTACGGGAGTTCGCGGCGGCGAGCGCGGCCGGGGCGCCGGCACCGCGCAGCGGCAGCCCGAACAGGGCGGCGCAGGCGCGGGCGACGAGCGGGCCGAGCAGGGCGACGGCCAGCATGAAGAGGAACACGATGCCGAGAGCGGCGTTGGCCGCGTCCTCGCCGCTCAGCGAGGTGGCGAGCCCGGCGCAGACGCAGCCGCCCGCGACGGCGGCCAGTCCGAGCGGTGTCCGGATCCAGCCGATGCGCAGCGGCTCCACGGACGCCTCGCCGAGCGCTTGGCCCGGCTTGATGCGGGAGCCGCGGCGAGCGGCCAGGTACCCGGCGCTCAGGGCGGTGACGAGGACGGTGCCGACGGCGCTGACCAGCGGGATCCAGGAGACGGAGAGCCGTACGGCGTCCGGGACGGCTCCCTTGTCCTGCAGTTGACCGAACCACCAGTGGGCCAGCGCGACCCCGGGCAGACAGCCGGTCACGCCGGCGAGCGGGGCGATGAGAAGGGCCTCGGTGGCGACGGTACGGCGGATCTGGCGCGGGGTGGTGCCGATGGCTCGCAACAGGGCCAACTCGCGTGCGCGTTGACCGACGCCGAGGGCGACGGTGCCGGCGGCGGTGAACACGGCGACCAGTGTGGCGATGCCGCCGAAGGAGCCGCCGAGGCCGGTGAGCAGTTCGCGGGCCTGGGCGAGGGAGGGGTCCTCGACGGCGCCTCGGTCGTCGCCGGTGTGCACCAGGGCGCGGTGGCCGAGGGCGCGGGACACCTGGGACCTGAGGGTCTCGGCGTCGACTCCCGGCTTCGGCAGTACGGCGACGGCGTCGATGCGGCCGGGATGCCCGGAGTGCCGTACGGCGTCGGAGTCGGCGAACCAGGCGGTGGCGCCCGGGGCTCGGGCGAGACCCGCGACCCGGTAGGCGGTGCGGGTGCCGTCGGGGGTGGTGAGGGTGACGCGGTCGCCGACGGTGCCGTGGGTGAGCACGACCTCGCCGGGGCCGGGTGCGCGGCCGGTGGTGAGCCGTTCGCCGGTGAAGGCGGTGGAGCCCCAGTTGTGGGCGGTGTACGGGGAGCCGTGCGGGCCCCGCGCCGGGAAGGTGACGTCGGCGACGGCGGTCCGGGCGCCCGGGGCGGCGGCCGCCGCGGCGACCAGGGAGTGGTCCAGGCGGGCCCGGTCCGGGACGGGCTGGTTGTCGCCGTCGTCGGCGTGGCTCTGGCGGGCGCGTTGGTCGGCCGCGGCGACGACCGGGGCGTGGGCGTAGCGCTGGGGCGGAACCTCGGCCCGGACACCGGTCTCCAGCAGGATTCCGCAGGCCGCGACGATCATTGCGGCGAGCGCGAGGGCGACGAAGGTGCCGACGAAGGCGGAGGGCTTGAAGCGGAGGGCTGCGCGGGCCAGGCCGTTGGGGTACATCGGGGTGCCGTTCGGGAGTCGTGGGCCGGGTGCGCGCCGTCGGCGGCTGCCGGCAGGGCGGCGGTGGGGGCGGGGTGCCTCAGGCGGCGGTCCGCACGTGGGCGGTGCGGGTCGCGAGGTCGGTCATGCGGGCGGCGATGCGCGCGGCAGGGGCGTGGTCCAGGTGGTCGATGATCGTGCCGTCGGCCAGGAACAGGACGCGGTCCGCCCAGGCGGCGGCCGACGGGTCGTGGGTGACCATGACGATCGTGGCGTGCTGGCTGTCCACGGCGCCGCGCAGCAGGGCGAGGATCTCGGTCGCCGTGGTGGTGTCCAGGGCGCCGGTGGGCTCGTCGGCGAAGACGACGTCGGGGCGGGTGACCAGGGCCCGGGCCACGGCGACCCGCTGCTGCTGGCCGCCGGAGAGCTGGCCCGGGCGGCGGCGGGCCTTGTCGGCGAGGCCGACCTGGGCGAGTACCTCGGCACAGCGCCGGCGGTCGGGGCGGTGGCCGGCCAGCCGCATCGGCAGCACCACGTTCTGCTCGACCGTGAGGGACGGCAGCAGGTTGAAGGCCTGGAAGACGAAGCCGAGGCGGGTGCGGCGCAGCGCGGTCAGCCTGTTCTCGTTCAGGCCGGTGATGTCCGTGCCGCCGAGCACGACCCGGCCCGCGGTGGGGCGGTCCAGGCCCGCAGCGCACTGCAGGAACGTCGATTTGCCGGAGCCGGAGGGCCCCATCACCGCGGTGAAGGTGCCGGGCGGGAGGGTGAGGTCGATGCCGCGCAGGGCGTGCACGGCGGAGCCTCCGCGGCCGTAGCGGCGTGTGACTCCGTGCAGTTCTACGGCCCAGTCGCTTGGCATGGGGGTCCTTCCGGTCCGTGGGCGTTCGGTGAGGTGTCTCGAACGTACGGATACGGAGGGTGGCCGGGCCATGCGGGCGGCTGGCGGATCAGGGCGGGGGAAAACCCCACCCTTTCGGGAGCAACGGCGGCTCAGCGTGCCGCTGTCGACGCCTGTCGGCAGATCAGCAGGAGTGCCCGGTCGTCGTTGACGTCCTTCGCGACCGCCTCGATGAGGTGCCAGGCGGCACCGTGGAAGCCGCCGGCGACATACCGGTCGGCCTCGCCGGTGAGCCGGTCGATGCCCTCCACGATGTCCCGGTCGGCGGTCTCCACCAGACCGTCCGTGAACAGCATCAACACGTCCCCGGGCCGCAGCGAGCCCTTCACGGGGTCGAACTGGGCGCCGTCGTACACACCCAGCAGGGGACCTTCGGCCGCCTTCTCCTCCCAGCGGCCGCTGCCCGCGCTCAGCTGGAGCCCCGGCGGATGGCCCGCGGAGTACAGCTCGTAGTCCCCGGAGTCCAGGTCCAGGACCAGGTGGATGGAGGTGGCGAAGCCCTCGTCCCAGTCCTGGCGGAGGAGGTAACCGTTGGCCGCGGGCAGGAAGGCGTGCGGGGGCAGCGAGCCCAGCAGTCCTCCGAAGGCCCCCGACAGCAGCAGTGCGCGCGAGGCCGCGTCCATGCCCTTGCCGGACACGTCCGTGAGCACGACCTCCACGGTGCGGCCGCCGTTCGTGCGGGCCGCGACGACGAAGTCGCCCGAGAAGGACTGGCCGCCCGCCGGGCGCAGCGCCATCTCGTGGTGCCAGCTCTGCGGCAGCTTCGGCAGTTTGCTCTGCACCCGGATCCGCTCGCGCAGGTCGAAGAGCATGGTGCCGCCGCGCCGCCAGGGCACACCGACCCGGCTGCGGAACTGCGCGGTCAGCAGCCCGAAGAAGCCGCACGCGGCGACCACCAGGACCACGCCGGGGGTGACCCGCGAGGGCCCCTCGGTGTACGGGCCGAGCCGCACCGACTCCACGATCAGCGCGGTGGCCGCCGCCGCGTACAGGCCGAGCAGGCTCGCCGGGCGCAGCAGCAGACCGCCCGCGACGATCGGCAGCACCAGGGTGGCCGGTGAGCACCACACCGAGTTGCCGAGGGTCATGGCCGCGAGAACGGGGATGGTGAGCAGCAGACCGGCGAGCGCGATCCAGTCGGAGCCGTCGCCGCGGAAGTAGTCCACGGCGCTTCTGCGCAGGCCGACGCGGGCCCGGTGCCACTGCATCTTGCACCGGGCCGTGAACGTCTCGGCCTTCGCGCGCCGCTCTCGTCCTGCTGCCATTAGTTCGGGACCCTATCCATCGGACCAGCCGCTTGGCACGGGAGGTCCCACTTGTCCCCCGTGAGAGGCTCAACTTCGCGTTTCAACTTCACAGTGAACGGCACGAAGGGCCGTCGTGCCGCCGCCCGGGAGAAATTCACTGGCTCGTCCCGCAATGCCCTGATAGCCATGACTCATGGCGACTGACCGTGCGACCGAGTTGAGGGTGCTGCGTCCCGAGGAGTGGGACGGGTGGTGGGACAACCTGGTGCGCGCCTTCGGCGCGGGTCCGGCCTCGCCCGAAGAGCGCGAACTGGATAAATCGCTCACCGAGTTCGACCGTTCCCTGGGCGCCTGGGACGGGGACCTGCTGGTGGGCACCGCGGGAGCGTTCAGATTCCGGATGACTGTACCGGGCGGGGCCCTGGTGCCCGCGGCCGGCGTCACGATGGTGAGCGTGGCCGCCACACACCGGCGGCGCGGGGTGCTGACCGCGATGATGCGGCGCCAGCTGGACGACGTGCACGCGCTGGGCGAGCCGCTGGCGGTGCTGACCGCCTCCGAGCCGGGGATCTACGGCCGCTTCGGGTACGGCGCGGGAACGTTCCAGCTGCAGGCCTCGATCGACACGGGCCGGGTGGGACTGGCGCTGCCGGCCGGCACCGACGACATACGGCTGCGGTACGCGCAGCCCGCCGACGCCCTCGCCTCGTGCGAGGCGGTGTACGCGGCGCTGGTGCCGCGCCGGCCCGGGATGCTGGCCCGGCAGCCCGGCTGGGAGCGGGTGGCGCTGCTCGACCCGGAGAGCGAGCGGGACGGGGCGTCGGCGCTGCAGTGCGTGGTGGCCGAGCGGGACGGCGAGGTCACCGGGTACGCCCGCTTCCGCACCAAGCTCGACTGGGGACCGAGCGGACACGACGGCAAGGTGACGCTGGAGGACCTGGCCGCGCTGGACCCGGCGACCGAAGCGGCGCTGTGGCGCTTCCTGTTCGGCATCGACCTCATGACGACGCTGACCGTGCGGGGGCGGCCGGTCGACGACGCCTGGCAGTACCTGGTCTCCGACATCCGGCGCTGCACGCCGCGGGTGCGGGACTCGTGCTACGTCCGTCTCGTCGACGTCGGTACGGCGCTCGCGGCACGCACCTACCAGGCGCCGGTGGACGTGGTGTTCGAGGTGGAGGACGCCTTCTGTCCCTGGAACGCCGGGCGTTGGCGGCTGACCGGGGACACCAAGGGTGCGTCCTGCGAGCGCACGACCGACGCGGCCGATCTCACGCTGTCCGTACGGGAGTTGGGGGCGGCCTATCTCGGCGGCGTGTCCCTGCTGTCCCTGGCGGGGGCCGGCCGGGTGCGGGAGCTGCGCAAGGGCGCACTGACGGAGGCGTCGGTGGCGTTCGGCTCACCGGTGGTGCCGTGGCTGCCGCACGGCTTCTAGTGTCCTGGTTCGGAGATCCTGTCGCAGTAACGGCAGATGCGATCGATGATCTGGCCTGCGGTCTTGGTCCATCTGAAGGGGTGGGCCTGTTCGTTCCAGGTCTTGATCCAGTCCTCGAGTGCGGTCTTCAGCTCGTCGAGTGAACAGAACACGCCGCGCTCAGGGCGGCGTCGTTCCAGCTCGGCGAACCACCGCTCGACCTGGTTGATCCAGGACGAGCAGGTGGGGGTGGAGTGCAGCTCGAACCGGGGATGGGCCAGGAGCCACTGGTGCACCACCAGTGCTTTGTGGGCGGAGAGGTTGTCGCAGATCAGGTGGAGCGCCAGGCCGGGATCGGTCCGGCGGTCGATCTCGTCGGGGAAGTCACGGAAGTCCACGGCCCGGTGCTGCGCGGACAGCTTGCCGATCACCTTGCCGGTCGCGGTGTTCAGGGCCGCGAACAGGTCCACCGTGCCGTGCCGGACGTGGTCGAAGCTGCGGCGCTCCGGGACACCGGGCACCATCGGCAGCACCGGCACGGTCCGCTCAAGGGCCTGGATCCCTCGAGCCGGTCTCGCAGGAATCTGCTCCGCCACCGGGCAACGGTTCCACGACCGGTGTCCAGCCGGGCGACCACCACGGTGTTGCTCAGCCCGTCCGCGCAGGCCGGCACGATCCGGGCACGCTTGGCCAGACCCTGCGCGGTCGTCCGGCGTTTGGCCCACCCCTGCAACACCAGCCGCTCGTCCTCGGACAACACCAGCGGCTGCAGCCTGCTGTCGCCCATTCCTCCAGCAGACCGCAGCCGACAGCTTCCGTCACCGCCCACGCCGCAATCCGAAACGAACCGCACCTCACGTGGCGAAACGTGAACTCAGGACCAGATCACTAGGTGCACCGACCCGCGGTCAGGGCCTCTGGCAGGTCGGGCACCAGAAGAGGTTGCGGGCGGCGAGGTCGGCGGTGCGGATCCCCGTGCCGCAGATGTGGCAGGGCAGGGTGGCCCGGCGGTAGACGTACACCTCGCCGCCGTGGTCGTCCACGCGGGGCGGGCGGCCCATGGCCTCCGGGGTGTGCTCGGGGCGGACGGTGTCGATGCGATTGTTGCGCACGCCCTCGCGCATGAGGGCGACGAGGTCGGCCCAGAGGGCGTCCCACTCGGCCGGGGTGATGTCCTTGCCCGCGCGGTACGGGTCGATCCGGTGCCGGAAGAGGACCTCGGCACGGTAGACGTTGCCCACGCCGGCGATGACCTTCTGGTCCATCAGCAGGGCAGCGATCGTCGTCCGGCTGCGGCGGATGCGCGCGTACGCGGTCGCCGGTTCGGCGTCCTCGCGCAGGGGGTCGGGACCGAGGCGGTCGTGTACGGCCCGCTTCTCGTCGTCCGTGATGAGCGCGCAGGTGGTGGGGCCGCGCAGGTCGACGTACGCGGTGTCGTTCGCGAGGCGGAGCCGGACCGTGTCGGCGGGCGGGGGTGCGGGGGCCGGGCCGAAGTCGACCTTGCCGAAGAGGCCGAGGTGGATGTGGACCCAGTCGGCGTCCCGGAACCGGAGGAAGAGGTGCTTGCCATGGGCCTCGGTGGCGGTGAGGAGGGCGCCGCCGAGCAGGTCGGCCGCGTCCGAGAACTTGCCCTGGGGGCTGGTCACGCGGGGGGCGGTGCCCCGGAAGCGGCCGGCGTAGTCCTGGGCCAGCCGGTGGATCGTGTGCCCTTCTGGCAAGGCCGAGCTGTCCTTTCCGGCCGGAGAGCTGGGGGCGGAGCCCCCAGGGTCGCCGTTACTGCTGCGGGTGGTGGGGCGGGATCGGGGGAAGGTCGCCCGTCGTTTCGTAGGACGCCAGTATGTCGATGCGGCGGATGTGACGCTCGTCACCGGAGAACGGCGTGCTGAGGAACACCTCGACGAACTTGGTGGCCTCCTCCGTGCTGTGCATCCGCGCACCCACGGCCACGACGTTCGCGTTGTTGTGCTGCCGCCCCAGCGAGGCCGTCTCCTCGCTCCACGCCAGCGCCGCCCGCACCCCCTTCACCTTGTTCGCGGCGATCTGCTCCCCGTTGCCGGAGCCGCCGATCACGATGCCGAGAGCGTCCGGGTCCGCCGCTGCCTTCTCCGCGGCACGCAGGCAGAAGGGCGGGTAGTCGTCCTGGGCGTCGTAGATGTGGGGCCCGCAGTCGACGGGCTCGTGCCCCGCCGCCTTGAGCCATTCGACGAGGTGGTTCTTGAGTTCGTAGCCCGCATGGTCGGAGCCGAGATACACGCGCATGGGACGAGTGTGACACGCCTGTTCCGGGGCAGCAGCCTCGGGTGCCGACCCGGAAAAATGTGAGCCGAGCCATAGAACCTCAAGGAAACCTCAAGTAACAATCCGGATTCAGAGGTTCCAGGATTCGTTCACCTCGGTTTCACTGGACCGGCTCGTACACCGCTCGTGCGGGCAGCTCCACCTGGCGTAAAGGAAATCCGTCCATGACCCCTGGTTCGGGCCTTCAAGCAGGACTGAAAAACCGCCATCTGTCGATGATCGCGATCGGTGGTGTCATCGGAGCCGGCCTCTTCGTCGGTTCCAGTTCCGGTATCGCTACCGCGGGACCGGGCATCCTTCTGTCGTACGCCCTCGTCGGCACGCTCGTCGTGCTGGTGATGCGCATGCTCGGCGAGATGTCCGCCGCGAATCCGACCTCCGGTTCCTTCTCCGCGCACGCCGACCGTGCGCTCGGCCGCTGGGCCGGCTTCTCCATCGGCTGGCTCTACTGGTTCTTCTGGGTCGTCGTGCTGGCCGTCGAGGCCACCGCCGGCGCCAAGATCCTCGAGGGCTGGATACCGGCCGTACCGCAGTGGGGCTGGGCGCTCATCGTGATGGTCGTCCTGACCGCGACCAACCTGGTCTCGGTCGGCTCCTACGGCGAGTTCGAGTTCTGGTTCGCCGGCATCAAGGTCGTGGCGATCGGCGCGTTCATCGTCGTCGGCCTGCTGGCCATCTTCGGTGTCCTGCCGGGCGTGCACGCCGACCAGGCGAGTTTCTCCAACCTGACCTCGCACGGCGGCTTCCTGCCGCACGGCCCCGGCACCATCCTCACCGGTGTCCTGCTGGTCGTCTTCTCCTTCATGGGCAGCGAGATCGCGACCCTGGCGGCCGGCGAGTCGGAGGACCCGCAGCGCGCTGTCACCAAGTCGACCAACAGCATCATCTGGCGTATCGGCGTCTTCTACCTGGGCTCGATCCTGGTCGTCGTCTCGCTGGTGCCGTGGAACGACCCCTCGATCAAGGACAAGGGCTCCTACGTCGCCGCCCTGGACTCCCTCGGCATCGCGCACGCCGGCGAGATCATGAACTTCATCGTGCTCACCTCGGTGCTGTCCTGCCTGAACTCGGGCCTGTACACGGCCTCCCGGATGGCCTTCTCGCTCGGCCAGCGCGGTGACGCCCCGAAGGCGTTCGCCCGCACCACGTCCCGGGGCGTGCCGATGACGGCGATCCTCGCGTCCGTCGTCTTCGGTTTCGTGGCGGTCTTCTTCAACTACAAGTTCCCGTCGTCGGTCTTCCTCTTCCTGGTCAACTCCTCGGGTGCGGTGGCCCTGTTCGTGTGGCTGGTGATCTGCTTCTCGCAGCTGCGGATGCGGAAGATCATCCAGCGTGAGGCGCCGGAGAAGCTCGTCGTGAAGATGTGGCTGTACCCGTACCTGACCTGGGCGACGGCCGGACTGATCGTGTTCGTCCTCGGCTACATGCTGACCGACACCAAGGGCGAGAGCAGCGGGCGTACGACCGTGCTGCTGTCCCTGATGGTCGCGGCGGTCGTGCTGGTGATCGCCTTCGTGAAGCAGAAGGTCACGGCGGGCCGCGTGCCCGATGCGCCCGCGGTCGAGGTGAACGACAAGGTCCCCACGGCCTGATCCGCTCTCCTCTTCGACTCACAGCACGGTGAAGGTCTCCTTCACCGTGCTGTACGTCTTCAGGGCCTGAGGTTCGATGTCCGGCTGGTACCAGGTGTTGATCTGGTACGACGTCCCGTCCGCGTCGAAGCCGAGGAGGCGGGCGTGCCAGGGGGTGCCTGCGAGGGTGAAGGTGTACTCCCAGACGACCGCGGGGTGCCCCTGGAACGTGGTCTGTGCCAGCTGGATCTTGACGTAGTCCCGGCCCCGCCGGGCGTCCTGCTCCGACCGGCGCCAGGTGTCCAGGAGGTCGCCCCGGGCCAGCGAGGACTTCCCGACGAGTTCCTGGCGTCCGTCGGGCGAGGTGTAGTGCACCTCGGCGCCGGTCTTCACGTCCCGCCGCCACCCCTGCGGCGGTTTCCACGCGAACCCGCCCGCCTCCGTCCGCGCGCCGGGCGGTGGACTGTGCGGCCGGGTGGTGCCGTCGACGGTCGGGGAGACGGTCGCGTGGGAGGAAGCAGGGGTGGGAGAGGAGCCAGGGGCCGAGGCGGAAGCGGAGGCTGAGGCCGTGGCGCCGCCGCGCGCACTCTCCCGCCGGGCGCCTTGGCCCGACGTGGCGACGAGCACGGCGACCACGACACCGACGGCGACGACCCCGAGCACGGCGAGGAGCGCGGTACGACGAGGCCGGGGGCCGACCGGGGCTTCTGCCTCCCCACCCGGTCCGTACGGCACGCCCACGCGCCGCTCGGTCACCACACCGACAGGTCCTGCCACGGGTTCGGTGGGGGCCGAGTCGAGGCCGGCCGCGCCGTGAGGAGCGGCCGGCCCCCCGGACCTCGTCGGCTCGGGTCCCGCCGGTTCCTCCTTCACCCGCTCCTCCCCGATCGGATGGGTCGGAGTGTGCGGGGGATGCGCCACCGCCCGCAGGGCGGACTCCACCTCCGGGAGGCCGGGGCGGGCCGCGGGGTCCTTCGTCAGGAGGGTGGCGAGGAGGTCTCGCAACGGGCCGGCCGACGCGGGGAGTGCGGGCTCCTCGTACAGGACCGCGTGCAGCGTTGCCAGGGTGGTGTCGCGGGAGAACGGGGAGTGGCCCGCCAGGGCGGCGCAGAGGGTCGCGCCCAGGGACCACAGGTCGGACGGCGGACCCTGGCGGCGGCCGGAGACGCGCTCGGGGGCCATGTAGTCGGGGGAGCCGACGAGCATGCCGACCATGGTGAGGGCCTTGGCGTCCTGGATCGCCGCGATACCGAAGTCCGTCAGGACCACCCGGCCCGCCCCGCTCTCGACCAGGACGTTGCCCGGTTTGATGTCCCGGTGCAAAACGCCCCCGGCGTGCACCTGGCGGAGCGCCGCCACCAGGCCCAGTCCGATGCGCGCGGTCTCGCGCGGGCCCAGCGGGCCCTCCTCCGTCATGATCTGCTCCAGTGAGCGGCCGGGGACCAACTCCATGACGATCCAGAGGCGTTCGCCCTCGTCCACCACGTCGTACACGCGCACGACGTGGGGATGGTCGATCCGGGCCGTCGCGCGGCCCTCGCGCAGGGTGCGTTCCCGGCGGGTGCGGATGTCCTCCGCGTCATGGCCGTCGATGCGTATCTCCTTCACCGCGACCAGCCGGTCGAGCGTTTCGTCAACCGCCCGCCACACCCGCCCCATTCCCCCCTGGCCGATGCATTCGACCAGCCGATAGCGCGCGTTCACCAACAGCCCCGGAATCCCTCCGGCCCCCGGCTCTCCCGCTTCCCCCATATTTCCCGGCAATGCTCCGCACCCCCCTCATCGACCGCCCCTGCTGAAACACAACGGTCACACTTCGAGCCATACCAGCATAGTGCGGGGAAATCTTGTGGTACCTCTTCAAGTACTGCGAATTCAGGCGCAGTCCAGGGGGTTACCAGGGGGGCGAACATGAGTTCTCGTCGCAGGGCGGGCCTCGCAGGATCGCTGGTCACGGCATCTTTCTCGGCCGTGCTGATCCTTTCCGTGCCGGCCGTGGCCGATGACCAGGGACCGGGCAGCGACAAGGGAGGAAAGGCGGTCGACAAGGCACCGGCGGGCGTACGGCTGCGCACGCTGCTGCCGGAGAAGATCTCGGTCGACAACAGTTCGAAAAAGACGGCGATTACCGCCACCGTGAAGAACGAGGGAACCAAGGACAGCGGCGCCGTCCGGCTTTTGGTGGTCGGATTCGACGCCCTGCGGATCACGGGCGTTCAGGGCTGCTCGGCGATCGCGGAAAAGGACCTGCCGGAAGGCGCGAACAGCGGTTTCAGCTGCCCGGTCGGCCCGCTCGCGGCCGGGCGGTCCACGTCGTACGCGGTGCAGGCGACGTACGACCTGAGCAAGGCCGGGAAGATCTGTCTGCCCGTGCAGACCACGGACGGGAAGAAGACGTTCTGGCAGCAGGGCCCGGTGCCCTTCGGCACGGTCAACCCGTCGCCGAACGCGCCGGCCACCCCGCTGCTCCTCGGCACCGACAACAAGCCGGTCGCACCCGGCGGCGACCAGCTGCCGAAGACCGGCGTGGGGCGTGACGTGCTGCCCCTGGGCGCCGCGGGCGCCGCACTGATCGCGGCCGGAGCGGCCGGGGTGTGGTGGTCGCAGCGCAGGCCGCGCCGGGATGCTGCCTGAGCCGGCAGAACAAGCGCCGCATGACCTGACGGAAGCTGTCAGGTCATGCGGCCGTCCTGTGGGTCATGACCTTCGTGGACAACAGCGCAGACCTGCTTCTCCTCCGCCCGGGCGACGCGGCCCAAGAGGACGAACTCGCCGGATTCCAGATCGCCTTCACGCGGCGGCCCGCCGTGATCGCGGCCGCCCGCTCGGCTGCCGACGTCGTGGCGGCCGTGCGGTACGCGGCCGCCGAGGACCTGCCCGTCGGCGTCCAGGCGACCGGGCACGGACTCTGCGGCGCCCACGAGGGCGGGGTGCTGGTCACGACCCGGCGGACGGACGGGATCACCGCAGACCCGGCGGCCCGTACCGTCCGCGTGCAGGCCGGGGTGCGCTGGGGGCAGGTGGTCGCGGCGGCCGGGCCGTACGGGCTGGCGCCGCGGATGGGGGCACCTCCCACGTCTTAGGCAGTGGGGGAGGGTACGCGGCGGACCATGTGCGGTGGCTGGAGGTCGTCACCATCTGCGGGAGCGGTACGTCCTCTCGATACGGGTCGCCCACACTCGTCCAGGTCAACCACCTGGGCGGGGCGCTCGGCCGGCCCGCGCCGAACGCGGTGCCGTATCGCGAAGGGCGGTTCCTGGTGCGGCTGTTGGCCGTCGGCGGGCGGGAGCAGGGGCGGGCCGTGCTCGACCCGGCGTTCGCCCTGCCGGCGGACGACACCCTCGGCCGGTCGCCGAACTTCGCGTTCGGGGCCGGGGACCGGGGTGCGGGGCTGTACGACCCCGAAGACGCGAAAGAGGCTCGCCGGGCTCAAGGAACGGTACGACCCGGCGAACCTCTTCCGCAGGAACTACGGCCTCAGCGCTTGCTGACGAACTTCCAGGCGGTGGGCAGTACGCCCATCGCCAGGGCGGCCTTCACGGCGTCGCCGACGAGGAACGGGGTGAGGCCGAGGGAGATCGCCTGGGAGGCGGACATGTCGGCGGCCAGGGCCAGGTAGGGGACGCCGACGGCGTAGATGATCGCCTCGCCGAGGATCATCGTGCCCGCCATGCGCAGCGGGGAGCGGTCGGTGCCGCGGCGGGCCAGCGCGCCCACGGCCGCGGAGGCGAGCAGCATGCCGATGACGTAGCCGAAGGAGACGGCGCCCGAGCCGGAGGTGCCGCCCGCGAACCACGGCACGCCGACGACGCCCGCGACGGCGTACAGCGCGAGGGAGAGGAAGCCGCGGCGGGCGCCGAGCGCGGTGCCGACGAGCAGCGCGGCGAAGGTCTGGCCGGTCACCGGCACCGGGGAGCCGGGCACCGGCACCGAGAGCTGGGCCGCGAGACCGGTGAGCGCCGCGCCGCCGAGCACGAGGGCGGCGTCGCGCACGCGGGACGCAGGGAGGAGGTCGGCGAGGACGACGCCGGGGCGGGCGGCGGCGGTGGCGGTGCTCATGGGGACTCCGCGGGTGGTGTGGGCACGGGGGAACACCGTGACGCTATACCGGCGTCCACGCGCTGATCACCGTCAGCGATCAACAAAGGCGGGAACGGGCCCTTGGTGGGCTCCTTACAAAGGATGAGGGTTACACCCGGTACGACGTGATGCCGGTCACTGAGGTGGGGTGGTGCGCGGTACGGAGGGGCGGGTCGGGTCGTCTGTAGGGTTCCGCCAAACGCCCGTTGACCGTCTCGCCCGTCGGTCGCCGTCTGGGCAGCGCGGGGGCCCTTTGCTAGCTTCGAACGCATGGTTGCCCAGGCCCGGTACTTCACGTCGCGTCGCTATGTCGACCTGCGACGCCAGGGCACGGCCACCTGTCGCCGCCCGGGGTAGCGGCGGCCTCGGGTCCTGGGGGCGCCTCTCCTCTCCGAGACGTGTCGGCCCCGTTCCCGAGGACGGTTCTCCATGCCCCGTACCGCGGCATCCACTCTCGCTTCCCCCGTTCCCCGTGCCGCCGACAGCGACCGGCGGCGTACCAGCGCCAGCGTCGTCCTGCGGTCCGTGCTGGAGCACGGGCCGGTGGCGCGCAGCACCATCGCCCGGCTGACCGGGCTGTCGCCCGCGTCGGTGACCGAGCACTGTGCCCGGCTGGCCGGACTCGGGCTGATCCGCGAGGAGGCGGTACCCCGCCGCGCGAACGGGGTCGGCCGGCCGCATGTGCCCGTCGACCTGGACGCCGGGCGGCTGGTGGCCGGCGCGGTGCACGTGGCCGTGCCGTACACCACCGTCGCACTGCTGGACCTCCGGGGCCGGGTGGTGGCCGAGCGGCAGCTGAGGCACGAACGGACCGATCCCGACCGGGTGCTGGCCCGGGCCGCCGACGGCGTCGCCGCGCTGCTCGCCCAGCATCCGGGCCGCCGGCCGCTGGGCGTCGGGATCGCGATCGGCGGCTGGGTGGACCGGGAGGCCGGCACCGTGGTCGAGCACGAGCTGCTGGGCTGGCGCGAGGTGCCGGTGCGGGAGCTGCTCGGCGCCCGCACCGGGCTGCCGGTCCAGGTGGACGGGCACGCACGGGCGTTGGTCAACGGCGAGCGGCTGTTCGGGCGGGCCCGGGGCAGCCGCAGCGTGCTGCACCTGTTCGTCGGCAACGTGGTCGACGCGGCATTCGCCACCAACGACGAGGTGCACCACGGGCCCCGTTCGCAGGCCGGGGCGATCGCGCACCTTCCGGTGCCGGGCGGCACCGAGCCGTGCGACTGCGGGCGCAGCGGCTGCCTCCAGGTGGAGCTGAGCGAGCGGACGTTGTGCAGGCGGGCCCGGGAGGCCGGGGTCGTCGACTCGGACGATCCGATGCAGGTGGTGGCCGCGGCGGCGGCCGGTGACGCGACGGCACGACGGCTGCTGGTGGAGCGGGCGCGGGCGACGGGGCGGGCGGCCGGGCTGCTGCTGGACGTGCTCAACCCCGAGACGGTGGTCGTGACCGAGGTCGGTGTCCTGCACTTCGAGGACTGCCTGCACGCACTGCGGGAAGCGGTCGGAATAAGCCGTGCGGCGGCCGTGCTGCCGACCAGTTTTCCGGATTCCGTGCTGGCGGTGGCGGGCGGATCGGTAGTGCTGGACGTGCTGTACCGGGACCCGTTGAGTGCCTCACCTGAGGCTATTTAATTCAGAAACTCGGAATGTTGACAGGGGTTGAGCATGGCCGGGAACATCCTGGTCATGGCCCCTCTCACGAGCTGTCGCACCCTCTGTTGCTGACACATTGCCGCGCATGAAGCGCGTGTTTCCCGCTGCGTGAGTTCTCTTGTTCCGGCCTGCCTTCCCGGAATTCTTCCTGCCTTTTCCCTCTTTTCCTCCCGGGGGTCCTCCCATGCACCGTCGTGTCTTTCTCACCTCCCTGGTCGGCGCGTCCGCCGCCGTCGCCGGTCTCAGCGGCTGCGCGGGCGGCAGCGCCGCCGCCGACACCCAGGGTGGGGCCACCGAGCCGCTCGCCGACACGGTCCCGGCCGGCACCAGCCTGAAGATCTCCTCGTACCAGAACGTGCAGCAGCTCCAGTTCCGGCTGGCGAAGCTGCCCGAACTGCCGTTCTCGGTGTCGAGCTGGGTGAACATCGGCGCCGGCCCCGACGTCATCAACGCGTTCCGTGCGCAGTCCCTGGACCTCGCCAACAACGCGGGCATCCCGCCGATCCAGGCGCACTACCAGGGCTTCGCGGCGAAGATCGTGGCGATCAACATCACCCGCAAGCCGAACTACCTCTTCGCCACCAAGCCCGGCAGCGACATCCGCACGGTCGGGGACTTCAAGGGCAAGAAGCTCGCCTTCTCCCAGGGGCAGGCGCAGGGTGTCGTCCTCCTGCGGGCGCTGAAGCAGGCGGGGCTGGCGTACGACGAGGTGAAGCTGGTCCCGCTGACCAGCAACCAGTTCCTGACGGCCCTGCAGTCCGGGCAGGTGGACATCGCCCCGCTCGCCAACAGCCAGGCGCCCGCCTACCTCAAGCAGTACGGGGACAAGGGCGCCCACACCATCGCCACCGACGTCGTCGACCTGCTCAACCTGCTGTGGGCGCCGCAGTCCGTCCTGAACGACCCGGCGAAGGCCGCCGCGATCGCCGCGTACGTCCCGCAGTGGGCCAAGGGCCAGGTGTGGCAGTACGAGCACCCGGACGTGTGGAACGAGGAGTTCTACGTGAAGACGCAGAACCTGACCCTGGAGCAGGCCCAGGACATCAGCAGGCTCGCCAACAAGCCCCTCTTCCCGCCCAGCTGGGACGAGGCGATCAGGTGGGAGCAGGAGACCGCCGACCTGCTCGCCGAGGGCGGGTTCGTGAAGAAGTTCGACGTCTCCTCGCTCTTCGACCACCGCTTCGAGTCCCTCGCCGCCAAGGCCGTACCGGCGGAGTACCGGAGGTGAGCGCCGTGACCACGACGACGACCGCCGTGGCGACGACGGCCACCGGGGAACTCCCCCGGGTCCGCAGGCGCCGCCGCCTCTCCCCCGGCCGCCGTCTGCCGGCCGCCCGGCTGGCCGGCCCGCTGGTGCTCCTCGCCCTGTGGGCGGCCGCCTCGGCCGCCGGACAGCTCGACCCGGGTGCGATACCGGCGCCCTGGACCGTGGCGAGGACGGGCGTCCACCTGTGGACCGACGGCACACTGCCCACCGACATCCTGACCTCGCTGGAGCGGGCCGCGTACGGCTTCGTGATCGGCCTGGTCGCCGGGGTCGCCCTCGCGCTCGCCTCCGGGCTCAGCCGGGCCGGAGAGGCGCTGATCGACGGGACCGTGCAGCTCAACCGGGCGATCCCGACCCTCGGTCTGATCCCGCTGTTCATCCTCTGGCTGGGCATCGGGGAGACCTTCAAGATCGCCATCATCGCGATCGTCGTCTACATCCCCCTCTACCTGAACACCCACGCCGCACTGTCCGGCATCGACAGCCGCTACGTCGAACTCGCCGAGGTGCAGGGCCTGTCCAGGTTCGCGTTCATCCGGCAGATCGTGATACCCGGGGCGCTGCCCGGATTCTTCGTGGGGCTCCGGCTCGCCGTCACCGGCTCCTGGCTGGGCCTGGTGGTCCTGGAGCAGATCAACGCCACCAGCGGCCTCGGCTACCTGATGTTCCAGGCGCAGAACTACGGCCAGAGCGACGTCATCCTGGTCGGCCTGCTGATCTACGGCGTCTTCGGCCTGGCCTCCGACAGCGTGGTCCGCTTGATCGAACGGAGGGTGCTGTCATGGCGCCGCACACTGAGCAGCTGACCCGTCCCGCCGTCCGGCTCCGCGGCCTGACCCGGTCGTTCGAGGGCCGTACGGTCCTCGACGGCATCGATCTCGACCTGCCCGCCGGTCAGTTCACGGCCCTGCTCGGGCACAGCGGGTCCGGCAAGTCCACCCTGCTACGGGCCGTCGCCGGGCTCGACCACGGGGTGGCCGGCGACGGGCATCTGACCGCGCCCGAGCGGGTGTCCGTGGTGTTCCAGGACTCCCGGCTGCTGCCCTGGCGCCGGGTGCTCGACAACGTCCTGCTCGGTCTGGACGGCAGGGACGCCGAGGAGCGCGGCCGGTCCGCGCTGGCGGAGGTCGGCCTGAAGGGCCGCGAGCGGGCCTGGCCGGGCGAGCTGTCCGGCGGCGAGGCACAGCGGGCGGCGCTCGCCCGCTCCCTGGTCCGCGAGCCCGAACTGCTGCTGGCCGACGAGCCGTTCGGCGCGCTGGACGCGCTGACCCGGATCAGGATGCACACCCTGTTGCGCGACCTGTGGGAGCGCCACCTGCCCTCCGTGCTGCTCGTCACCCACGACGTGGACGAGGCGATCGTGCTCGCCGACCGGGTCCTCGTCCTCGAGCGGGGCCGTATCGGCCTCGACCTGACCATCGACCGTCCCCACCCGCGCTCCTACCGCGAGCCGCTGCTGGGCGAGTACCGCGAGCGGCTGCTGGCAGCCCTCGGTGTCACGGAGGACCACGCATGACCCGCCGGCTCCACCTCAACGCGTTCCTGATGAACACCGGCCACCACGAGGCGTCGTGGCGGCTGCCGGAGAGCGACCCGTACGCGCACGTCGACCTCGCCCACTACGTGGGCCTGGCGCGCATTGCCGAGCGCGGCACCTTCGACTCCCTCTTCCTCGCCGACGGCCCCCAGCTGTGGGGCAACCTGGCCCAGCGCCCGGCCGGCGCCCTGGAACCGCTCACCCTGCTGACGGCGCTGGCGACCGCCACCGAGCACATCGGCCTGATCGCCACCGCCTCCACCTCCTACAACTCCCCCTACAACCTGGCCCGCAGATTCGCCTCGCTGGACATCGTCAGTGGCGGCCGTGCGGGCTGGAACATCGTGACCACCGCCGGTGCCGAGGCCGCCCGCAACTTCGGTCTGGACGCCGAACCCGCGCACGCCGAGCGATACGCCCGCGCCGCCGAGTTCCTCGACGTGGCCCTCAAGCTGTGGGACAGCTGGGAGGACGACGCGATCGTCGCCGACAAGGCGTCCGGGGTCTGGGGCGACGACGCCAAGATCCATCCGCCCCGGCACCGGGGGACATACTTCGGCGTCGAGGGCGCCCTCAACGTGCCGCGCTCCCCGCAGGGCTACCCGCTGCTGGTGCAGGCGGGCTCCTCGGACGACGGCAAGGCCTTCGCCGCCCGGTACGCGGAGGCGGTGTTCACCGCCCAGCAGACCCTCGCCGACGCGCAGGCCTTCTACGCCGACCTCAAGTCCCGTACGCGCCGCGCCGGACGCGACCCCGACCACATCAAGGTGCTTCCCGGGATCGTCCCCGTAATCGGCTCGACGGAGGCCGAGGCGCGGGCCGCCGAGCAGGTGCTGGAGGACCACATCGTGCACGAGCACGGCCGGGCCCGGCTGGAGAACCTGCTGCATCTGGAGCCCGGCACCCTCGACCTGGACCGGCAGCTGCCGGACGACCTGCCGCCCGAGTCCGCCATCGAGGGCGCCAAGAGCCGCTACACGCTCGTCGTGGAGCTGGCCCGGCGCGAGCGGCTGACCGTACGGCAGCTGATCGGGCGGCTCGGCGGCGGGCGCGGGCACCTCACCTTCGCGGGGACGCCCGAGCAGGTCGCCGACCGGATAGAGGCCTGGTTCACCCAGGGCGCCGCCGACGGCTTCAACATCATGCCTGCCGTGCTGCCCTCCGGTCTCACGGCCTTCGTCGAGCACGTCGTGCCGCTCCTGCGCACCCGCGGCCTGCTCCGCACCGCGTACGGCCCCCGCCAGACCCTGCGGGAACGCTACGGCCTTCCCCGCCCCGCCAACCAGCACACCGCAGCCCTCGTCTGAAAGGACCCGCACCCATGTCCCTCGAGATCACCAAGGTCACCGCACGCATCGGCGCCCGGGTCGCCGGCGTCGACATCTCCGAGCCGCTCGCCCCGGAGCAGGTCGCCGCGATCCGTGAGGCCCTCAACGTCCACAAGGCCCTGGTCTTCGACGACGTGCACCTCGACGACGCGGGCCAGCAGGCCTTCGCCCGCCACCTCGGCGACCTCACCACCGCCCACCCGACGGTCGGCGCCGTCGAGGGCGCCCCGAACGTGCTGCCCGTGGACAGCGAGCGCGGCCGCGCCAACCACTGGCACACCGACGTCACCTTCGTCCTCAACCCGCCGCAGGCCAGCACCCTGCGCAGCATCACGATCCCGCCGTACGGCGGCGAGACGCTGATCGCCAACGCGGCGGCCGCCTACCGCGACCTGCCCGAGCCGCTGCGCCGCCTGGCCGACACCCTGTGGGCCGAGCACACCAACGACTACGACTACGCGGTGCCGGAGGAGGAGGTCGACGAGGAGAAGGCCGCCCAGCGCGCGCAGTTCACCTCCATCACGTACCGCACCGCCCATCCGGTGGTCCGCGTGCACCCGCTGACCGGCGAGCGCGGGCTGTTCATCGGTGGGTTCGCGCAGCGCATCGTCGGCCTGTCGGCGGGCGAGTCCCGAAAGCTCCTCGACCTGCTCCAGGCGTACGTCACCCGCCCGGAGAACATCCTGCGCTGGCGCTGGTCGGAGAACCAGCTGGTCCTCTTCGACAACCGCATCACCCAGCACTACGCCATCGACAACTACGACGGGCAGCCGCGGCGCCTGCACCGGGTGACCGTCGCCGGTGACGTCCCGTCCGGCATCGAGGGGAAGGAGAGCTACTCGATCGAGGGGGACGCCTCGCACTACACATCCGTAGCGGCGTAACCGGGGATTCACCCTGCGTACAGCGGGTGTCCGTATACTGGGCGGCCCCTTCGCGTGAGCGGACGGGCCGCCCAGACTGTGGGCGTTTTTGCCCACTCTCTTGGACTGGACGAGCCGCGCCCATGCCCAGCAGCACCAAGACGAAGACGCCGCCGCAACAACAGAGCGGCGCCTCCCTCTCCCACGGCCTCAAGCAGCGCCACCTGTCGATGATCGCCCTCGGCGGTGTGATCGGCGCGGGCCTGTTCGTCGGCTCCGGCGCGGGCATCGCCGCCGCCGGTCCGTCGATCGTCATCGCCTACACCCTCTCCGGTCTCCTCGTGATGCTGGTGATGCGGATGCTCGGCGAGATGTCGGCCGCATACCCGTCCTCGGGTTCCTTCTCCGCGCACGCCGAGCGGGCGATCGGCCCCTGGGCCGGATTCGCCGCGGGCTGGTCCTTCTGGGTGCTGCTGTGCACGGCGGTCGGATTGGAGGGCATCGGTGCCGCGCACATCGTGAGCGGCTGGCTGCCGGGCACACCCGAGTGGGCGTGGGTGGCGCTGTTCATGGTCGTCTTCTGCGGCGCGAACCTGACCGCCGTGAAGAACTTCGGCGAGTTCGAGTTCTGGTTCGCCGCGCTCAAGGTCGGGGCGATCAGCCTGTTCCTCGTCCTGGGCGTGCTGGCCGTCGCCGGGGTGCTGCCGGGCACGGACTCCCCCGGGGCCTCGAACCTGACCGACTTCCTCCCGCATGGCAGCGACGGCCTGCTCATCGGCCTGCTCGCCTCGGTGTTCGCGTACGGCGGCCTGGAGACGGTCACCATCGCGGCGGCCGAGTCGGAGAACCCGGTCCGGGGCGTGGCGAGCGCCGTGCGCACGGCGATGTGGCGCATCGCGCTGTTCTACATCGGCTCGATGGCGGTCGTCGTCACGCTGGTGCCGTGGGACTCCGAGGAGGTCGTGGAGAAGGGACCGTACGTCGCGGCCCTGGACCACCTCGGCATCCCCGGCGCCGGCCAGCTGATGAACGTGGTCGTCCTGGTCGCCCTGCTCTCCGCGATGAACGCCAACATCTACGGCTCCTCGCGCATCGCCCACTCCCTGGTCGAGCGCGGCCAGGGCCCCCGGGTCCTGGCGAAGACCTCCGGCGGGGTGCCGCGGATCGCCGTCCTGACCTCCTGCGTCTTCGGATTCGCGTGTGTGCTGCTCAGCTACTGGCGCCCGGACGACGTCTTCCACTGGCTGCTGAACATGATCGGCGGGGTCATCCTCGTCGTCTGGATCTTCATCGCGGTCTCCCAGCTGCTGCTGCGCCGTCGTGTGGAGCGCGAGAGCCCGGAGAAGCTGGTCGTGCGGATGTGGGCGTTCCCCTTCCTCACCTGGGTCGCCCTGGCGGGCATGGCGGCGATCTTCGTCCTGATGGCGAGGGAGCCCGACACACGTGTGCAGCTGTACTCGACCGGCGGCATGACGCTGTTCCTGGCGGTCGTCGGCTACGCCTGGCAGAAGGCGCGCGCCAGGAGCTGAGCCGTCCCCGCCCTCGAAGGACCCCCGCGGTGCACCCGTGGGGGTCTTTTTATTGCTAGCGTGCAGTTGCAAGTCTTTTGCAATAAGGTTCGGAGGGGACCACCCATGCCCGTCTACACGCTGCCTGACCTGCCCTACGACTACTCCGCGCTGGCCCCCGTGATCAGCCCCGAGATCATCGAGCTGCACCACGACAAGCACCACGCGGCCTATGTGAAGGGCGCCAACGACACGCTGGAGCAGCTCGCCGAGGCGCGGGACAAGGAGACGTGGGGCTCGGTCAACGGCCTGCAGAAGAACCTGGCCTTCCATCTGTCCGGGCACATCCTGCACAGCATCTACTGGCAGAACATGACCGGCCCGAAGGACGGCGGCGGCGAGCCGCTGGCCCAGGACGGCGTGGGCGACCTGGCCGA
>NZ_JBEXYL010000091.1:22825-30725 GCF_040630895.1 Streptomyces sp. NPDC005728 | reverse complement strand
CGACAGCGGCCGACACGGATACAGGGGCCCTCGAGATACCGGCCGGCCGATGACCGGACGCTCAGCCCGCACAGGTGAATACGCGCAGGTACGCAAGCAATGCCACACCCGTTCAGCTCATCGCTCTTGCGATCCTGGCCGCCGGAGTCCTGGCCCTTGTCCCTTCCCCGAGCCCGACGGCTTCCCTACCCGCGCGAACTCACTGCCGGGGCCTCGAAGCAGTCAGCGGCCTGGTGGCAGGCGGCTTGACGAACGCGGGAGCAGGCGAATCGGCGGCGGGCGGTGCGGTCCGCTGACCACCGGTAGCAGTGCGCGTGACGGATCGGCTCGGGACTCAGCCACCGAGTCCTTGGCCGTTGGTGATGCGTTCCGAGGACCGCGGATACCGCGGCGCTGCGATCGGCCGAGGCATGGCGCGGCAGGCCACAATGGCCCCGGCGCGGCCCGGCAGACAGGGCAGTAGGGCCGCGGAGGGCTTCGCCATCCCAGCCCCTGAGACCCAGTGCCGGCACGGCGCAACAGAACGGCACGGAGCGGGATGCCCCGTGCCGTCCCGATCAGTCACGCCTCGGGCTCAGTTCCCCGCGTAGTTCGGCTCCCCGGTGTCGGACGACGCCGGAACGGTGTCGGACACGGAGTCCGACGGCGCCGGAGCGGGTTGCTGATCAGCAACTGCAGCGCTTCCTTGCACCGCGGTGTCACCGCTTGGGGAGCAGTTGCCGCCGGCCGGGGACGAGTCCATGAGGGCCATGCCCATGCCCATGTCCATCATGCCCATGTCCATCATGCCCATGTCCATCATGCCCATGTCCATCATGCCGCCGCCGAAGCCTCCTATGTCGCCGCCGAACATGGAGCCACCGAAGCCTCCATCGCCGCCCACGCCCAGGCCACCGACGCCTCCATCGCCGCCCACGGAGCTAGGAGCATCAGCCACAACACCTTCAGGGTTAGAACCCTGAGCTACGAGATCGCCATCACCGCCACTGGTATCGAAGCCACTGCGGTCACCGATTTCACTGCCGCCCGTCGCGCCGGGGCCGCTCGCCTGGCCAGCGCCAGACTCCCCGCCGGTGCCAGTCCCACCAGACTCCCCGCCGGTGCCAGTCCCACCAGACTCCCCAGTCCCACCAGACTCCCCGCCGGCACCTTGCTGCTGTTGCTCACCAGCCTGGTCACCGGCACCTTGCTGCTGTTCCCCACCAGCCTTATCGTCCTGCTGGTCGGCCTTATCGTCCTGCTGGTCCGCCTTATCGTCCTGCTTGTTGCCGCCCTTGGCGCCACCTTTGCCGAGGCCACGGGCGATCCGTCCGATCCCGTTGATGAGGCCGATGAGACCGTTACTTCGGGCGGCAGCAGGAGGGGCAGCAGGTGGAGCTGCCGACGCAGATGGCGGGGGAGCAGCCGGAGGAGCGGAGGGTGTTGAGGCGGGCGCCGCAGGGTCTGCCTGCCCCGCGCCTGCGCAGGCGGTGGGGGTCGGGCTTGCTGCACTGGGAACCGTGCCGGTGTCCGCGGCGAAGACCCCTGGCAACAGGATCCCAGCCGTCAGGGCCACTACCGCGCTTGTGGCGACGGCGGCCTTCTTCTTCCTGTTGCTGATGCGTTTGTGACCCGACGTTCCCTGTCTGTGTGTGGATGTGCCCATGACGTGCCGCTTTCGAGCCGGTGGTGAACCTCGTCACGTTCACCGTTCGATGCTCATTGCAAGGGCAACGATCGTTCGGCGGATCCTCACCGTGGCGGAGGCTCCAGAGCCCAACGTCGGGGCAGGCGGCAGGCGATCCGTCAGCGGTCCATCACCGTGTCGGCGAGCGCGCGGAAAATCAGTGCGGTGGAGGTGGCACCAGGGTCCTGCTGCCCGATACTGAGCGAACTACGGAACGCCGGGCGGCCCTTGCGGGCCGCCATGCCGGTGGTGGCGGTCATGCCGTCCTCTGCGGCTTCGGCAGCGGCCGAAGCCGCCAGGGCGAAGCGCTCACCCGCCCACGCCTTGCGCTCGAAGGCGGCCAGAGCGGGCGTATAGGCGTCGATCATTGTCTTCTCACCCTGCACCGCGGCACCGAGCCGCTGGATACTGGCAAGCCCCGCCGCCAGGGCCACTGCGAACTGGCCGGCATCGACCTTCGGCGAGCCTAGGCTCGTCCCCAGAGTCCGGAACGCAGCGCCGTACAAAACGCCGGACGCGCCGCCGGCATGGGCGGCGAGAGCGGTGCCCGTGGCAATGAGCACGTCACCGACCGTGACAGCTTCCAGATCGGCGAGTGTCTCCACGGCGACGGCGAAGCCTCGGTGCACATTGATGCCGTGATCGGCATCGCCGACGGCCACGTCGAGCTGGGTCAGATAGTCCTGGTGCCGACCCATGGCTTCGGCGATGGCCTGCACCCAAGCCTGGGCGAGGGCGATGTCCACCGGCTCTCCTTCAACGCGGTTGTGCTGGTGCGACAGGGCAAAGAGCGGTGATCGAAGGAAATGTCGGCCGCTCAGCCCCTGCGGGGTGCGCCGACACTCCGGTAGCAGGGCCAAACCGGAAACCCGGCGTCGCGCATTGGCTTGCCCTGCCTATCGGCACCCACCGGTCGTCGACGCGGATCGGTACCACGTTGGTCGTTGGTGTGTCCGCTCGGAGGTAGTCCAAGCCGGTGGTCCGTTCCATGAGCCGCTCACTTGCACAGGGGTTCACCTCTCGCCCCCTACGGGCGGGAGATCCCGGTCGGCCGTCGAGCTGGCGGGGGAATGGATGCCCGGCGACCGACTCGGGAACTGTATTCACCAATCGTGAACACTGGTTCGAAAAATATGACTGTTACGGATCGGCTGTCAAGCCAGGCAGCAGAGAGCCCCCTGTTCCGGACACCTTTCCCCTCCGAAACTTGCCAGGCCTGCCTAGATTCACCTCACAGCGTCAAGTAGCTTGTGGGGCACATGTACAGGACGAAGGGGACCTCACCTGCCGGGGTGTTGAGCCCACCGGATGGAGAGCTGTCCGGACACTGCCGCCTGTAAGACTGTTACTGAATCCTATTCAGCAACAAGGAACTCGTTTCGGTCATATGCCCTCCGCTGTTTTCGGCGTTACGTTCCGGGCCCGGGGGCGACTCTGGGCACGCCGAAGGTCCGCGCTGCTCGCTGACAGCGCGAGGGACCACTGACGGATCACCCGCCGCCTGCCCAGACGTTCGGCACCGAACTTCCACCCTGGAGAGGATCCGCCGAACCATCGTTGCCCCTGCAATGAGCATCAAACGGTGAACGCGAGGGGTTCACCACCGATTCAGGAGCAGCACGCCATGGCCACATCGGTACACAGACACGGAACGTCGGGTCACAACGTCAGTAGCAGGAAGACGGCCGCTGTCGTTACGGGTGCGGTGGTGGCCCTGACAGCCGGGGTCCTGGTGGCGGCCTTTGCCGCGGACACCGATTCGGTTCCCAGTTCAGCAAGCCTGTCCCCCGCCGCCTGCGCGAACGTGGGTCACGCAGCCCCTGCGGCGTCTGCCGCAACAGCCCCTGCCATTTTGCCTGCCCCCCCGCCATCCACTCCGGCCGCCCGTCTGCCCGCTGGCCAGGGCAACGACCTCAACGGCCTGATCAACTCGATCGGGCAACTCATCCGCAACGGCGGCTTTGGCGTCCCCGGTCTCCCCAGTGTCCCCGGTCTGCCCGGTCTGCCCGGCGCCGGCCTCCCCGCCCTCCCCAGTGTTTCCGCCATGCCCATGGTTCCCGCCCTCCCTGTTATTCCCGCCCTCCCCGTTGTTCCCGGCCTCCTCGGTGGCCCGGGCTTCGGCAGCCCCGCCGCGGTCGCCGCGGCTCTCGACGCTGTTTCCTCTTCGACCGCCAGCGATTGCCCCCGACGCGGTGATGCTGCGGCGGAGGGACGTGCGGGCTGATGATCAGCTACCTGCTCCGGCGCTTCCGGCTCGCCCTCTGACTCGGGCCTCGCGGCCCCGGATTCTGTCGGCAACAGCGCCGGGAATCAGGGGTGGACGGGGTCTGAGCCCGCAGCGACGGCGAGCCACAGACTGCCCGGCGGATCTCCTCGAGGCGCAGTGCCCTGACAGACACCGCGCCGCTTCGTCCGCCGGGCACCCCGGGGGGAGGGGGAAGGGGGGATGCCCCGGCAGCACCCTGCTGCCGGGGCATCCCCGCGCCCTCGGCCTGCCGGCCGGCTGCCTCCCGCCACCCCAGATGGCCCCCATGCTGAACAGCCTCCCGCACCGCGGCGTATTTTCGGGACGCACCAGCCAGCTCCACCTGCCGCCGAGCCTGCAGGGCGCTCCGATCAGTACCAGGGGCAGCCCGAGGACGGGTCGGCAGCAGCCCGTGTGCTCGCGTGGCGCGGGCGTTGTTCTGGTCTCCTGGTTGCCGGAAGCCGGCGTTCAGGCACCTCGGTCCGCACGCCGGAATCTCGTGTATGGCCTCGCGCCGGTCATGGGCAACGGCCCGCCTATGCGGACTTTCCCCTGTTCGCCCTTGTGCCGGCGTGATCGTTGGTCGATCCGTACGACGCCCGGAGTGCCCCCGACGGGGGCACTTGTGGCTGCTTGCCCCAGCCACGGCCGACGGCGGTTTCCAGCTGTCGGTGATGACGCGCCACCTCATCGTGGCGTACGCCGCCTCCGCCGTGGTCCGTGGCGCCGGGGCAAAGGATCAGCTCAACGCCCTGCCCGCCGAGCAGTACCTGTCGGCTCTGCTTGCGCGTGGCCTGTCCCATGCACAGGTAGCGGCGGAGATCGACTCGTCCGGGTCGCGTGTCGAGGCCAAGTGAGTGAGCTCCTGCGGGTGTTGCACCTGCGCAACCGCGTGCAGGCGACCACGCTGGCCTGCACCGCTGGTCTGCTTGACCGGCCAGTGGTCCGAGGTGCCGGCGCGGGCGGGCCCAGTGTGGGCCGGCCAGGATCGCCCGGGCTCTGGGTGCGGGGAGGGGGTCTGGTCTACAATCTCAGAGCGATAATGATGAACGGAGTTCGGTAATAACGAAACGAGGCGGCCGTTCGATGGTTCAGTCGGTGCAACGGGCGGTGCAAATACTGCAGGAACTCGCAGCCGCGGGACGCTTGGGGGTGACCGAGCTGGCTGATCGGGTCGGCGTAGCCAAGCCCACAGTACATGCGCTGCTGCGGACCCTCGAGGCGGACAAGCTGGTCACTCAGGATCATGACGGCGGCAAGTACATGCTCGGTCCCGGCCTGGTGCAGCTGGGCAGCGCATACCTCGACACCCACGTGCTGCGCTCACGCTGCGTACCCTGGGCCGAGGTACTGGCCTCGCGCACGGGCGAGGCGGTGTGGGTGGGCATCCTCACCGACGGCAATGTCCTGGTCATCCACCACGCGCTGCGTCCCCAGGGCAACATGCAGATGCTGGAGGTGGGCGCGTCCCTTCCGTGGAACACCTGCGCGCTGGGCAAGGCCATTGCGGCGTTCCTGCCCCCAGAGGAACGCCAGCAGCTGCTGGATGGGGAGCTGGTCGCGCTCACGGGCTGGAGCGTGACCGACCAGCAGACGCTCACCGAGCAGCTCGAGCAAGTTCGGCTGACCGGCTATGCGTTGGAGGAGCAGGAGGCGAACCTCGGCGACGGCTCGATCGCCAGCCCGGTCCTCGACCGCACTGGCCAGGTCGTCGGCGCCATCGGCATCACCGCACCCGTCGAACATCTGACGGGCGAGGAGGACAGGGCCCGGCACGCCGCCACCGTTCGCGACACTGCCCGCAGCCTCTCCCGCGAGTTCGGTGCCGGCCGCGGCACCCGCTCCTATCCGGCCCAGCGCGCCGCGGGGTAGCCCGTCCCGGGTGCGCGCACATGTTGCCCGTTGCCCGTGTGGGGACGGGCTTATCGCTCGTCGCCCGGGACCAGAAGCCTGCTCTCATAGGCGAGGATGACCAGCTGGGCCCGGTCCCGTGCCTTGAGCTTGGACAGGATTCTGCTGACATGGGTCTTGGCCGTCTGCGGCGAGAGCACCAGCTTCCCGGCGATCTCGTCGTTCGACAGCCCGCGCCCGACCAGGACGAGCACCTCTCGCTCCCGGTCGGTCAGCACGTCCACTCGCGCCGAGGCGCCCGTGGTCTCTCTGCCTGGCGCGAACCGCTCGATCAGTTTGAGGGTGCTGCGCGGGACCAGCAGGCTCTCGCCTGCCACGACGGTCTTGATCGCGCTGAGTAGTTCCGCCGCGGCGGTGTCCTTCATCAAGAATCCGCTGGCGCCGGCGCGCAGCGCCCCGAAAACGTATTCGTCGTGACCGAAAGTCGTCAGGATCACGATCCTGACCCCGGGCATGTCGGGCGCCGAGGTGATCTCAGCGGTGGCCGTGATGCCGTCCTTGACGGGCATCCGGATGTCCATGAGCACCAGGTCGGGTGTCAGATCGCGGGCCAGAGTGACCGCCTGCTCCCCGTTCTCGGCCTCGCCGACCACCCCGAGTTCCGGGTCGGAGTCGATCAGCACACGAAAGCCGGCCCGCACCAGTCTCTGGTCGTCGGCCAGTAGCACGCGGATGGTCACGGTGCCCACCTTCTTCGCAGATCGAGCGCGTGGTCGGGCTCAGGATACGAACGAGCTGGTGGGAATCTGCGCTGCCACTCGGAAGCCGCGCGGCGCGATAGGCCCCGCCTCGAGCGTTCCGCCCACTGCCTGAATACGCTCACGCATCCCCCGTAGGCCGAGTCCGGATCCGCCGCCGACACCCCCGGGGCCGCCGCGATCGGTCACTTCCACCCGTACGACGCCCTGCCTGTAGTCGAGCAGGATGCGCACCTGGGTGCCGGGCCCGGCGTGGTGGAGGACGTTGGTCAGCGACTCCTGGACGATCCGGTGCACGGTTGCTTCCACCACCGCCGGCACGTCGTGCGCGATGCCCAGGACGAGGTACTCGACCGTCAGCCCGGCTTTGTGCGCGTTCTCCACCAAGGCGGGTACCTGGTCCAGCCCGGGCGGCGGGGTGACTGGCGGCGCGCCGTCGTCTTCGCGTCGCAGGAGGCCCAGCGTCATGCGGATCTCCTCCAGCGCAGTGCCGCTTGCCTCGTTGATCATCTGTACCGAGGCCCGCGCTTCCTCGGGCTGGGTGTCCAGTACGTGCTCGGCGACACCGGCCTGCACCCGGATCATCGCGATGCTGTGCCCGATCACGTCATGGAGTTCCTGGGCGATCCGCAGCCGTTCCTCGCTCACCCGGCGCCGTGCCTCCGTCTCCCTGGTCTCTTCGGCTCGTCGTACGCGCTCTTCGGCCTCCTGCCGGAACCGTCGCTGCCCGGCGGTCACGAGGCCCATCGCCACAGCGGCCGCGAACCAGCCCAGCTGGAGGCCGTTGCCGAGGTCGTACTCCGGGATCCGGTCCACGATTTCCGCCATGGCGAAGACCAAGGTCATCGAGAGCGCGGCAGCGACAACGACGACCGACATCGAGCACGCGAGACCGACGCCGTACAGGGCGACGAGCGTGAACACGCCCATTGGGAAGACCGCGCCGGTGCGATAGGCCTGAAGCAGCGTCAGGCCCACGGTGAGGGCCAGGGCCGCGAGCGGCCGGCGCCGCAGCAGAAGGAGCGACGCTCCGGCTCCGATCGCGATGAGCGTCCCGCGCCAGCCGAGCGCCCGGTTGACGAACACTGCGGACGACAGCCATACGGCTGTGGTCAGCGCAGCAACTTTCAGCAGGTCGCGCAGGCGGCTGTGCATACCCCGAGCGTAGATCGGCCAGTGGCCATGTACGCGTAGCCGACACCAGTGGCCGGGCGGGCGGTCGCCGTCCGGGGCGTTCGACGGCTGGACCGCGCTGGTGCCCCCGAAGAGCACAGCCTACTGCCGCCTGCCGAACCCGGACTGATCACTCCCACCCTGCTGCTGCCCGCCACCGAACCCGGACTGATCACTCCCACCCTGCTGCTGCCCGCCACCGAACCC
>NZ_JBEXYL010000091.1:0-22725 GCF_040630895.1 Streptomyces sp. NPDC005728 | reverse complement strand
GGACTGATCACTCCCACCCTGCTGCTGCCCGCCACCGAACCCGGACTGATCACTCCCACCCTGCTGCTGCCCGCCACCAAACCCGGACTGATCACTCCCACCCTGCTGCTGCCCGCCACCAAACCCGGACTGATCACCCCCACCCTGCTGCTGCCCGCCACCAAACCCGGACTGATCACCCCCACCCTGCTGCTGCCCGCCACCAAACCCGGCGGTGGCGAGCTGGGCGCCCGTGGCCTGTAGTGCCGCGTTGACGGGCTGGAAGAAGGTCACTCCGCCCCGGGTGCAGTCGCCGGCGCCGCCCGAGGTGAGTCCCACCGCCGCGTCACGGAAGAACAGACCGCCGCCGCTGTCTCCGGACTCGGCACACACATTCGTCCGGATCAGTCCGCTGACGATGTCGCCGTTACCGAAGTTGACCGTGGCATTCAGACCGGTGACGAAGCCGGCCCTGATCCCGGTGGTGCTTCCGCTGCGCTGCACAGGCATCCCGATGCGCGCCTGGGTGACGGTGTCGATCTGCTGCAGGGTGTTGTCCGCCAGCGCGACCGTGGTCGGCGGGACGGTGGCGGTGTCGTTGTATTGCACGAGGGCGAAGTCTTGGCCCGGGAACTGGGACTGCACCACCTTCCCGATGGGTGGTTTGGCAGGGTTGTCGTCGCTCCACTCCTGGCTTTCCCGGGCGCAGTGTCCCGCGGTGAGGAATCCTGGCTGCCCGCCCAATGTGACGTTGAAGCCGAGTGAACAGCGTGCTCCACCGCCGAAGATGGCGTCGCCGACTCCTACGTCAAGCGGTTTGAAGCGGGCGGGTGCCCGTGCGACGGTGACCGTCGCGGGCATGGTGTCGGTGACGCGTGTCAGTTTGTCCCAGATTCTGCCAGTGACCCTGGGATCGGCCAGTACAGACACTTTGTTCGCCTTCAGGTCGATCGAGAAGGCTGTGCCCGGGACGGAAGCACGGGCCCGGAGCGAGGCGAGTGTGTCCTGCAGTTGAGCCACGCTGTTGCGGACGACACTGGCCTGCGCTCCGGTGGAGCGCACCGTTTGCGCGGCCCGATCGCTCAGGACGTTGACGACCAGATTCTTGTCTTGGGCGTCGTAGTACCAACCGGCTGAATCGCTCCCGAGCGCGGCCGTAAGTCGTTCACCCAGCTGGGAAGCGGCGACGAAGCTGCCGTGTCCACCATCCGTGCCGGTCTGGCTGGCGTTGGCATGGGGCAGCACGACCAGTGCCGCCACGGTCGTCGAGGCGACCGCGATCCCCAGGATCACTCCGGTCCGCCGGGATACCCGCCGGTGTTCGCTGCTGTTCGCGCGTCTGGCGCCCAACGCAACCTCCATGGAACGAGTGTCGGCATGGATGAACTGCTTGCCGAAAGTTCAGCGAAGACGCCTCTCATACGGATGAGACCTCGCCATCCATTCAGCCTGCGTGCAGATTTCTCCGCTACGAGACAACTACTTGTTCAGCGATTGTGAATGCTGTTCTGCATCTCTAGCATCTGTTCAGATCGAAGATCCCCTGGAGTAACGCCGTAGGAGGATCACCGTGAACGAGGGACTGCTCTCTCAAGGACTGTCCGGCATCTCGGACGGCGAACTGACCACGCTGGTGCGGCAAGGACCGCGCCGAGACTCCTTCCTCGCCGTGGCCGAGCTTTTCTCCCGCCACTGGGCAGGCGTGTACCGGTACGCCGGGCTGTGCACGCGCCGTCCGGCGGCGGCGATCGAGCTGGCCAAGGAGGCGTTCCTCCTGGTTCAGCGCGAGCTCCGCGACAGCGAGTCGCACGCGCGGCCCTTCGCCTGGCGTCCCCGGCTGCTCGCAACGGTTCTGGCCTGCGCGAGAACCTGGTCGACGAGCGAGCGCCGTGCGGATCTGAACAGCGAGCTCCTGGCCTGGCTGGGTGAAGTCGGCAACGCCAGGGAGGCGGAGGAGGGCGGCCCCCCGGCCCTGGCCCGCTGGGCATTGTCGGAGTTGCCGGAGCAGAGTCAGTGTCTGCTGTGGCACAGCGTGGTCGAAGGCGATCCGCCCGACGTCGTCAGCCGTCTGACCGGCCAGGGTGAGCAGGTCGCGGCACGGCAGCTGGCGCGGGTCCGCAGGCTCTTTCGGGAGGAGTGCGTGCAGGCCCATCTCACCCGCACGATCGACCGGGAGTGCCTGGCCTACGGCAGTCTGATCGATGCGGCCACCCGCAGCGAGACCGCCGGTTCCGGCCCACTGGATCTGGAGCAACACCTGGCGGGCTGCGCCCATTGCCGGGTCGCCGCCGAGGAACTGGAGCAGCACGGTGGCCGGCTCACCCTCGTGCTCGCCGGCGGGTTGCTGTCCTGGGGTGCCAAGCCGTACCTGGAGTCTCGCACGGTAGACGCCGTGCACAGTGCACCTCCGCCGCGGCGCAGCGCGTACCGCCTGGAGTCACGCACCTCGGTCCTTGCCGTGGTCGCGGGCCTTGCCGCTGGCGCACTCGTCGCGGTCGCTGCAACTGTCGGCAGCCTCGTTGCGCCTGCCCATGGCAACACAGCCTCGGAGGCTGGCTCGTCGTCGGCGTACAGCCAACCGAAACCAACTGACAGTGCGTCCGCCGCATCGCCCCTGCCTGGCACGCAACTGGCCCGCACTCAGCTGCGCAACGCCAAGACGGGACAGTGCCTGGACGTCAGCGGCGGCACTCCGGCTGCCGGGGCGGATGTGGTCAGCGCCCGCTGTTCCTCGTCCAACAGCCAGCTATGGGTTTTCGATACGGACTCCCTGGTGCACACCTCCGCAGACCCGAACCTGTGTCTGGACACCACCAGCGACGGCAGTGTGGTGCTGCACACCTGCGGCCAGGAATCCGGCCCCGGCGCCCACGGGCTGCGGCTCTCGTGGAACAAAGAAGGCGAGATCTCCACCTCCACACCACCGGATCTGGCCCTCACCCCCGCGTCCGCCGATGGCCAGGACGATGTGGTCCTGAAGCCCCGCGACGGTTCCCGCGCGCAGATCTGGCTCGGTTTGTCGGCGACTTCCGGGTCACTCCTCCCCAAGCGGGCGGCCCCGGCCCCGTCGGGCACGCAGACCGTGCGCGTCTCCTCTCCCCCGCCGACCAGCGCAGCCCCGTCCCCGTCTTGGCGGCCGCCGGCTCCATCCCCGACACCCCTCCCCTCGCTGAAGGTCTCTTTCGGCGCGAAGGAAGTGGGCGAGATCTTCAACGAGTGGCCGTATACCGTGACGGCCACGGGATTCGCTCCCAACCACGACATCCACCTAACCTGGGGCACCGGGACTGACGGCTGCAACTCGACCCTCCTCGATGTCCTGAAGACCGATAGCACCGGCAGCGCGGTCTACAGCGGCGGGCTGCTCGTGGCCCCCGGCCTTGTCACCTTCTGTGCCGACGATCCCAACGGCAGCCGAAGCGCCAAGGTCTGGCATGTGCTGAGCTGATACACCGTTGCCGACAGCATCCGATGGGACCTGAATCGGGGCGCCCGCCGAACGCGCCGGGCACGGGCCTCTCCGCTGCAGGGCTTCGGGGTACACGCCTCACGGCCCCTCACCCGCGACGAGGCACTGCAGCCCGGGAAGTGGGCGGGGCCGCTGCTGCATCCGGAAGGCACGGTGCAGCTGGCCGTCCCCGTCCCGGGTGACGCGGACGTCCTGCCATCCGAGACCTTCACGGAAATGCCGTGCCAAGCGATCCCCGGGCACCGTGCACCGCAGCCACCGCACCGAGCTGTAGCACCGGGCCGCGTAGTCGACGAGCCACAGCGTCATGATCCGCCCCAGTCCACTGCCCTGCTGGTCGAGGCATGTGTACATCGCTCCCACACTCAGCGCGGGTTCGGCGCGCTCGCGTGCCGTCCAGCCCCAGCCGAGCAGCCACCGGGTCAGGGTCACGCAGCCGAGCATCTCATCATCCTCGGTGAGCACCATCAGGACCGTGTCCTTCCCGATGCCGGGCCAAGCGAGCAGGATGTCGAGGGGCAGGCTCTCCGGTACAACCAGGTCGTTCCCCTGCGCCCACTGCTCCCGTGCGCTCAGCAGCCGGAACACCGCCTCGCGGTCCGTCTCGACCGCGCGCCGCATCACATACACCATGGTCTCCACTCCGCGGTCGTGGGGTGCCGGACTTCCCTGACTACGCACCGGCGGACGGTGGCGCTCACCTCACCCTTTGTTTTCCGCAGCCATGTACATTCCGGCACATAACCGGCAACTCTCGCGGCCGTGGAGATGTCGTGCCCTTCGGCGGCCTTGGAACAGACGCCCGCCATATGAACAGCGCGTATATGTGGACACGTTCTCTGTGCAGCACGGCTCTGCCTATTCCCGCCCCATGTGGATATTGTCGGCAGCCGCGCCACCGTGAAGGGAGTCGGATCACCATTTCCGGGCGGCACGCACACAGAGACGACGGGCTTCCGGCTCAGTGGCCGGTCGCCGCACCCAGCAGCGTGCGGCGCAGCCGGCGGCTGCACTCTGCGCGCGGGGGCGGCAACAGTCCCATCACCGCGATCATCCTGGCCGGTACCGCGGTCGCTCCGGCCGCCGTGTCCCTGCTGCCCATCGTGGTCTTCTTGAACTTCCTCTCCTTCGCCGATCTGGTCGCCGGAGTACTGGCCCTGGTCTGTCTGACCAGCTCGGTGATGTGGGGGACGCTGTCGACGAGCGAATGGGTCCTGCAGCCCCGCCACCGAGTCGCTGCTCAGGGTATGCACCGCATCTTTAGTGTCGCCGGACTCGAATTCCTCGGCCTGCACATCTGGGTGAAGGTCTATGAGGGGAGTGTCGGCGTCATCGGCGCGGCGATTCCGTTCAGCGGGGGACGCACCAACCTTCTGGTCTCCCTGGGGATCCTGGCCGCGTACGGCTTTGTGGTGACCGTGATCTCCGGCGTGCTCCGCCGGTGGTTCGCTGCGCGAAGCCGCAGGCCGGCCTGGTGGCGCGTCTTGCATGGCACGTCGTACTGCGCCTGGGGAGCCGCGCTTGTCCATGGCCTCTACGCCGGTCGCGCGGCAGCAAGCTGGGTGATGGGGATGTACCAGGCGTCCCTTACGGCGGTCGCGATCGTCGTGATCATCCGCTGGTGGGCTGCGGTGCGTCGCCGCTGAAAGCCTGGGCAGCCGGCCGGGCAGGGCAAGGTCAGGGTGCACGGACCGCCCCTCGGGCCGCGGAGGCGCGGCGAGCGGTGTGCAGGCGGCCCGCGTGTTCAAGGAGCGAGACCAGCACGTCCTTGGCCGAGGAGCGACTGCGCGCGTCGCACAGGGTGACCGGGGTGCCCGGACTCAGGTCGAGGGCGCGGGCGATCTGGCCCGGTTCGTAAAGGCGCTGGTTGTCGAAGCAGTTCACGGCCACGACAAAAGGGATGTCACGGCTTTCGAAATAGTCGACAGCCGGGAAGCTGTCGGGCAGGCGACGGGTGTCGGCGAGGACCACCGCACCCAGGGTGCCCCGGCTCAGCTCGTCCCACATGAACCAGTACCGGTCCTGGCCCGGGACGCCGAACATGTAGACGGCGAGCCCTTCCCGGACAGTGATCCGGCCGAAGTCCAGGGCCACCGTCGTGGTCGTCTTGCCTCCGACTCCGGTGAGGTCATCGGTACACTGCCCCGCCGCGGAGAGCGTCTCCTCGGTGCGCAGCGGGCGGATCTCGCTGACGGCGCCGACGAGGGTCGTCTTGCCCACGCCGAAGCCTCCGGCGATAAGTATCTTCAGCGCGATGGCTGGGCTGAGCGAACTGCCGGAATCAGCGTCCCGGCTGCTCGTCCGGTCACAGGGCCCGAAGTCCATTGATCACTTCCATGAGGATGCCTTCGTCCGGGAGCTCTCCCGGCGGTGTGGGGTGGTGAACGTGGATCTGGCCGAGGGCCAGCAGGTCGCCCAGCAGCACCCGGACCACGGCCAGCGGCAGTTTTGTCCTCGCCCCTATCTCGGCGACCGAGCACCTGCTCTGCTGGCACAGAGCGAGGACGTTCGCGGCCTCAGGCGAGGCCGGCGGGACCTGCGGCGCCCCTGGTACGGCCTCCACGAGGGCGACCAGGTCGAACGTGCCGCTGGGCCGGGTGCGGCCCGCGGTCATCGTGAACAGGCGTACCAGAGGACCCGCGTCCTCGTCGTACCAGTTGGATGAGTGGCCGGACATGCCGCCCGGTCACTCCGTCGTCGGGACGAACGCCGGTGCGGTGGCCGGGGCGCGCATCGGCAGCTGGGTGTGCTCGCCCACCCGCTGGACGAGCCGGGCCATCTCGTAGGCGACCAGGCCCACGTCGGCATCCGCTTCGCTGAACGCGGCGAGGCAGGAGCCCTCGGCGGCGCCGATGACGAACAGGAAGCCGCGCTCCAGCTCGACCAGGGTCTGCGCCGGACTGCCGGCGTCGAAGTGGCCGCCGGCGCCCTTGGCCAGGCTGTGGAATCCCGAGGCGATGGCCGCGAGCCGCTCGGCGTCCTCACGGGTCTGCTCGCTCGACGCGCCCAGCGGCAGGCCGTCGCCGGAGAGCACGACCGCGTGCCGGATGTGGCTGACCCGGGAGACCAGGTCGTCCAGCAGCCAGGAGATCATCCCGGATCGGTGTTGTGTGTCAGTCATGGCGTCTCCCACGGTTGGGCAGTGGATTGTGCAGGTGCGGACAACGGGCGGTGTCCGCCCTGTGTCCCGGTATGGCGGCCCTTCAGCGATCCCCGGCGCAGCGCCGCGACCGTGGCCTGGGCGGCCTCCGGCGACCTGGGGGCGGGCATCGCCCCAGCAGGTTGCGCGCCGGTGGCCTGGGGGCGCAGCTGTGGTGCCATGTTCGTCTGCGGTACGCGACGCGGAAGGGGCGGCGAGCTGGGTCCATAGGCGTCCTGCGCGTACAGACCCTGTGTGGTCAGAAGGTGCGGGGGCGGACCCGGCATGGGCGGCGTGTCAGGTCCGCCATCATGGGGGACGGGTCCGCCCCCGCGGGAGGCAGATCTGGGTCGCCCTGGGGGAAGCGGAGCCCTCCTGGAGCCCGCTGGACGCGCCGGACCTGCTGGTTGTGTGGGGGCCTCGGTGCCACCGGGGTACGCCGGGGACGGGGCAGGCCCAACGGAGGGCGTGGACAGGGTGGGGCGACCGCTCAGGCCGAACTGCCCGGTCTGCGGGCCGGGCTGCACACCGCCCTGCGGCTCAGCCGGTTCTGTCCATGCCATGGACTGCTCGAACAACAGTTCCTCCGGCAGGAGCACCACGGCCGTCACGCCGCCGTAGGCCGAACGCTCCAGCGTGACGGACGCGTTGAGCTGGTGGGAGAGGTGGTTGACCACGAAGAGGCCGAGCTGCTCGGTGTGCAGCAGGTCGATCCGCCCGGGGTCCTCGATCTTGAGGTTGGCCTGGGCCAGCGCCTCCCGGCTCATGCCGAGGCCGTGGTCCTCGATCTCCAGGACGAGGCCGGTGCCCACACGCTCGCCGCACACCCGCACCCGCGTCGAGGGGGGCGAAAAGGTCAGCGCGTTCTCCAAGAGTTCGGCGAGCAGGTGCGCAAGGTCGGCGACGGCCGAGCCGACCACGTGGATCTCCGGGATGGCACGCAGCTCGATCCTCGGGTACTCCTCGACCTCGGACACCGCTGAGCGGACGATGTCGATCACGGGCACGGGCTTGCTCCACCGGCGGGCGGGAGCGGCACCCGAGAGGATGATCAGGCTCTCGGCGTTGCGTCGCATGCGGGTGGTGAGGTGGTCGAGCCGGAAGAGGGCCTCCAGCTCCAGCGGGTCCTCGGTTCCCCGCTCCATGGAGTCCAGCAGGCTCAGCTGGCGCTGGAGCAGCGTCTGGCTGCGCCGGGCCAGGTTGACGTAGACCGCAGAGATGCTGTCGAGCTCATCGGCGCGCTCGGCGGCGGCTTTGAGGACGGCACGGTCGGCGGCCTCCCGCAGGGCTGCCCGGTGCACAGCGTTGAGGGCCACGGCGACCTGGGCCACCTCTCCCGCGCCGTATTCTTCGGGGACCTCGGCGCCGATGTCCACCGGTTCACCGGCGTGCAGCCGACTCATGGCTCGGGGAAGCCGGCGTCCCGCCACGTCCAGTGCCCTGGTGCGCAGCTCGGCCAGTTCCATGACCAGTTGGCGGCCGATGCGCACCGAGATGGTCAGGGACAGCAGGACGCCTACGAGTCCGGCGACCACCAGTGCGCCAGTTCCGCCCAGCATGCCGAGGCCCAGGTGGCTGGCAGCGCCTACGACACGAGTGCTGGCCTGCTTCTCGGCGCCCAGCAGGGCCGCGGCGACGGGAGTGGCGGCTTCAGTCCAACCCTGCGTGTCCAGTTCACCGACGGCCAGGAAGCCGGGGCCTGCCTTTTCGACTTGGTTCTCCAGGGAGCGCACCTTCTTGTAGTGGGCGTCATGGAGGACCCTTTCGTAGGCCGTCTCGTCGGCGGCGGGGAGGTCCGGCACCGCGGCGTCGAGCAGGACCTGCCGGGTGTGGGCGGCGCCGAGGAAGGTCTGGTACTGCTCCGCAGTGAACTCGCCGGCGGCCCGCGCGCCGCCGAAGAGGGCGTCCTGCTGGGCAAACAGCTCGCGTGCCCGGGACATCTCGTTGACGACACGGGCGCCCGAGGGGTCCTTGACGGCCCGGCCATCGCGCAGGGCGCCGCCGACGGCGAGGCCGTCGCCGACGACGCTGGTGTACCGGCCGTACGCCTGGAACCAGGCGACCTTGTGCTTGCCGATGTCGGCGCGCAGCGTGGCGAGGTGATCGGCCTGGCTGACGAGGCGGGCGAGGCGCTGGCGCAGCTCGGGGCTGGGGGCGTCGAAGTCCACTTCGGTGCTGCGCAACCGCTCGCTCCCAGCGGCGTGGTCCGAGCGTCCGGCCTTGGCGGTAAAGGTTCTCAGGCCCGCTTCGCTCGGGTCGGCGAGGTAGCGCGTGGCTGCGGAGCGCTCCTCCTGCAAGGCAACGACCAGGGCCCGCACGTCGTCGAGCAGGGCCGTGTTGGCGCCTCTCAGCCGCGTCTGGTCGGACACGTCGCCCACGGTGGTGACGGTCACGAACCCCCACAGGACCATCAGGGAGACGACGGGCACCATGAGGAGGGAGACGATCCTCGCGCGGACAGAGCGGGGCCGCAGCGAAAAGGACGCTCGGCGTCGCGTTCTGCCGAGGGACTGACGGCGGGCGGCGGATGGCCTTCGCCGTGCGACGAATTGCTGCCAGTCAGCGGATTCCCGTCGCCGTGCCTTCTGTGACCGGGCCCGGGGCGGGTGTTCCTGGTCGGCACCTCTGGGCACCGAGTGTTGTGCGCACATGTCTTCCTCTATCGCGGCTGTACAGGGGCGAAGCGGGGGTCGTTGGTGGTGCGGCCGACGGTTCGCCTAGGCGCCGGCATGCTGCGGGGTCTCGGACCGCTCGAGGTTGTCGAGGTCGTCGAGGTAGTCGAGGTCGTCGGCGTGATCGCTGGGGCCGTGGCCGCGCGGATCGGATCCGGGAGGCGAGAGGGCAACGAACGCGGCGGTGAGGAAAAGGAAGGATCCCAGCGTCACGATCAGCGGGAAGATGAAGTCCGTGGCCCGCGTGCCCAGCAGCGATGTCTGCTCGTGCAGCACGTGCGCCCGCACGGCGGCCATGGCCGTGTAGTGCATGGTGCTGACCGCGAGGCCCATGACCAGCGCGGCGATCACTGCACCGATGGCATTGCGGATGGTGATGGCGGCGCCCAGGGCTGCCGTGGCGGCGGCGACGGCGATGGCGACGGACAGTCCCACCAGCTTCAAGTCGTACCCCAGATGGCCATGGACCTGGACCGCGGCCATGCCCATGTAGTGCATGGCCGCCACGCCCAGGCCCGTTCCCAGGCCGCCCAGCAACAGGGAGCGGACCTTGGAGCGTCCGTAGCCGACGGTGAAAACGCCCAGGCCGACGACGACGATGGCCACGAGCAGACTCAGCACGGTCAGCGGGACGTCGTACGTGGTGGGCGAGCCGACCACGCCGAATCCGAGCATCGCGATGAAGTGCATGGTCCAGATACCGGAGCCGATGACGACGGCCGCCGTGAGCAGCCAGTTGCGCCGCGAGGGCCCCTCGATCGAGAGAGCCCGCATGGTGCAGCGCAGTCCGAGTGCGGATCCCACGAATGCCATGACGTACGAGATGGCGGGTGTCCACCATCCGTAGCTGAAGTGATGGATTTCAGCCATTGGGTGCGACCTTTCGCATCTGGGTGCGGAGGAGGTGCGTCCGTCCTCCGAAGTTCACGCACACCAGGATCCTCAGGAGACCTACTGTGCTATAACATCGTTCATCATTGATGAACGAACTTCGGAACTAGCGAAACCTTGAAGGTGCTGGCTTGTCAAGACACTCTGGGCCACATCACAGGAGGCACCTCCACGCCGCCCGCCGCCCGCCGTAATCACCCCGATGAGGCATCCCCTCGCCCGAGCCGGAGGAGGTCATGAGTGCAACTGAGCCTGGCGACCACCTCCGGGCTGCTGCCCGACACCCTGACCGACCGCGGCAACGCGAAGCTGTTCGCCGAGCTGTATGCGGGTGACTACCGGCATGTCCCAGGGCTGGGCTGGTATCGCTGGGACGGGACGCGCTGGCAGATTGACGAGGACGACACGGTTTTGTGGGCGGCCGGGGATCTGGCCGAGAACATCGCCACCAGCGATCCTCGGGGCGTGCACTCCGCCCAGGCGCTGCAGCAGCACCGGCGCCGTGCCCTGTCGACTGCGGGTATAAACGCCATGCTCACGCAGGCCAGAGCGGCTCCCGGGATGGTCCTGAACGCCTCCCTGCTGGACGCCGACCGCTACGCCCTGTGCACTCCCGCGGGCATCGTGGATCTGTGTACGGGGCTGGTGAAGACGCCTGATCCGAACAAGGATTTCCACTCACGTTCGACCGCTGTCGGTCCTCAGCTCATGGCGACGCCGCGGTGGGAACGCTTCCTGGCCGACACCTTCGGCGACGATGCCGAAGGCCGGGAGATGATCGGCTTTCTGCAGCTGCTGCTGGGTTACTCCGTCACCGGGGATGTCGGTGGCCAGGTCCTGCCGTTTCTGTTCGGCGCGGGCAAGAACGGCAAGAGCGTGCTGCTGGAAGTCGTCCTGAAGCTGCTGGGCGATTACGCGGATGCCGCCCCACCGGGCTTCCTGATGGCCCGGCCGTACGAGGGGCATCCCACCGATCTGACCGAACTCCACGGCCGACGCGTCATCGTCTGCTCCGAGGTCAAGCCCGGCGACAGATTCGACGAGGCACGTGTGAAGCTGCTGACGGGTGGCGAGCGCATCAAGGCCCGCCGCATGCGGCAGGACTTCTTCAGCTTCGAGCCCACGCACAAGTTGTGGCTGCTGGGCAACCACCGGCCCGAGGTCGGTACCGGGGGTTTCGCCTTCTGGCGCCGTATGCGTCTGATCCCCTTCGAGCGCGTCGTCCCCGACGACCGAAAGATCGACAATCTCGCGGACATGCTGGTCACCGAGGAAGGACCGGGCATTCTCGGCTGGCTGATCGACGGCGCCCACCGCTACCTCGCCGGCGACAAGGACCTGACCGGACCCGAACGCGTCCGCATCGCCACCACCGCCTACGCCGAAACCGAAGACCACACCGGACGCTTCCTGAGCGAGTCCTGCAAGCAAGGCAGCACGCTGCGCACCGAGCAGGCCCAGTTGTACGGGGCCTACCGCCGCTGGTGCAGGCTCGAAGACGCGCCCGCTATCTCCTCGCGAGCCTTCGCCGCGCGCGTGCGCGAGCTGGTCGGCCTCGCCTCCCCCAAAGACATGATCTTCTCCAGTTCCCGCAAGTACTACCCGGGCATCGGACTGCTCGCCGACGCGGTGCCAACCGACACATCGGCGCCTGACCCAGCGGAGGGAACACCATGAGCTCATTGATCGAACCGGCGCAGCTCGCCCACGAGATCGCCATCGTCTGGCTCGAGGACATCGACGATCTGGACTACGTCCGCCAAAGCCTGGACCGGCTACCCAGCCGCCGAGGCAAGCCCGACTACCAGCGCGACGGCCGCATGATCGGCTACGCACGGCTCAGCCCCGGAGCCAGAGCGTCTCGGATCTCGGGCACCTATCGGCGGCGCGTCTTCTGGCTGCTCCCGCACGACCGCGACAGCGCCCCGGACGGCCCGTACGACTTCGGCGCTCCGTCCGAGGCCGTCGACCCCCGCACGGTGACCCCCGGCGTCAAGGGCTACAAGACCGAACGCTCCGAAGGCGGCCCGCCCTCCACCGCGATGCGGGAACTCGGCATCAGCCTGCCCAAGGCATGAAGGCCCTGCGGGCGCAGCCGGGCCAGTGCGTACAGGGCCGGTGGCAGCAGCAGCGTGGGGTGGAGGAGTGCATACAGCGGAGTCATGGCGAGTGCGCACCAGGTGGCCAGGTCGAGGAGGTTCAGCCACCAAAAGGCGCGGGTCATGTGTTGCGGTCGTGCAACGAGCAGGATCCGTTCGTGCAGGGCGCCGGTGCAGCGGCGCGGTGCCAGCAGAGCGCTGGGTATCAGGCGTTCCGCCAGGTCGATGCGGCCGACGGCGGTGAGCTGTATCTCCGAGCGGCCCCGGAGGAGGCAATGGTAGGCCAGGCGCCGGTCCTCGCCGAAGGCCACCGGGACGCCCGGCAGACGCCTTTCGAGGAGGTCGGGCAGATGGGGTCGCACCACCGCGCCGCGGTACGCGGCTGGTGCACCGTGGGAGGCGAGGACCGCGCCGAAGCGGCCGTGTGCCGCGTGCTCGGCGTGGGCTGCAGCGATGTACCGCCAGTCGATGAGCCTGGTCAGCAGGTTCCGGTCGCGGACCCTTATCACCCCGGTGACCGCGTGCACCCGGCGGCTGGCGAACGGTCGCAGCAGCTCCGCGACGGTCTGCTCGTCGAGAACGGTGCGTGAGTCCAGGCACAGGTAGATCTCCGCGTGCGGCCGCCGGCCGAACCCTGCGGCCAGGGCGGGCCGCCGCCCGCGGGGTGTGGGGAAACGGATCAGCTCCAGCGGGATGCCGACGATCGCGAAGCGGACCCGCAGCGCGTCGGCGACGGCCTTCGCGTGGGCCGACGCCGCACCGTTATCGACCACGACGACCGAGGACGGCCGGTGCGTCTGGGCGAGCAGGGACCTCAGACAGCGGCGCAGCCCCGCCGGCGTTCCGCCGTGGACCGTGACCACGGCATGGACGCCCATGCCGGACGGGCCGGCCCGGACCCCGCTGGGGCGCCGGCGCCGCGAGGGCAGTAACGGCACCAGCAAACGCGCGAGCAGGAGTGCGCTCAAGGCCACGCCACAAAGGCCAGGAAAGACGTGCACAGGCGGTTCCTCGAAAGCCATGGCACGTGGAGACGACCTGGCGATCCCTGACCTGCCGCAGCGGACCGCAGCTCGCCCACCGAGGGCCGAAGGTGGATACAAGGCTAAGACCTGGACACAATCATTATGATTGCTATTCACTATTCATGAATCCTGTTCGGCTAATCTTCTGCTCGATGCTCCAGCGCCCGGTCATAGCGGCGACAGGAGCCAGGAGCGGGGCCGACCACGCACGGCCCCTCAGCGGCCCGGGTGCGCCCCCACTCGGGCCGCTCACTCTTCCCCGGCCAGAACAAGCAGGACGACAACACGGCAAGAACTGAACGCCCTGGTAAAACCCCACGTACCCCCCTCACGCAGGGCCCGCTCCGGACCTCACCTGCCCGGCAGCGTCGTTCACGCCCGAGGAGGGATCCGCCCATGAGTGTGCCCAAACTTCCGTCCGTGCTCGCGCTGCCGGAGGGGGATGCTGAACTGCACCTCGTGGTCCGCATGACCTGGCAGGACCTCGCCGCTCTGGGACAACACGCCGGCCGGATCGCCGCCCGCACGGGTCGCCCGGTGGGCCTCCAGGAAGCGGCGACCGACCTCCTGCGCCTGAGCTCCGCGGTACTCGGCGAGCCCTCCCGGCACGCCATTGGCCGATTCCCTGCCCCTCCAGCAGAGGGCAGACGTCGAGGAGGTGACATATGAGTCTCAAAGGCATTGAGAGCGGCATCGAGCACGGCTCGATGCACGGATACCGGCAGCACGTGATGCGCGGTGTCCCGACGAGGTTGGAGTGCGGCTGCCTGCAGGCATGGCAGGCGGAGCAGCAAACGAAGGCCGCCTCCGGGCGCGGCGGCGCGAGCAGTGCCCAACTGCGGTGGAACAACAGCGAGCGCAACGGTGAGCGCGGCCCTGACAACGAGGGCACCCCCGTCCACCGCGAGTGCCCCACTGCGGAGTGCGGCCGTGTGGCCATCGGTGCAGGTCCCGGACACACCGGATGGGTCCGCGTCCAGGTGGACGGGTCCCGCGAGCCCGCCCGGGACTTCTGTTCAGGGTCCTGCGCATCGTACGGAATCGCACTTGCCGAGCTGCGGATGGCCGTCGCCGTGCTCTGAACCCGCCGACGCCACTCGATGCCCGCCTGCCGACAAGCACCCGATGCACGTCGGCAGGCGGACCCACACGGGCCCCCGCACACATCACCGACTGGGGCGCACGGCGCCCCCGGTGGAGTCGTCCGGGGGCGCCGCATACTCCCCTTGCTCCCCGGTACGGTGCCGGCCGGTGCCATGTTCAGGCCGTCGCCGAAAGCCCACGAATGTGCGCGATCACCATCGACCTGCAGTACCCACTGGTCTACGATCCGTACGACGGAGGAGGACGCCCTGTCCAGCTTGACCAGGGAGTCTCCCTTGCCACCATCTCCCTCCATGCACAACACAACACGGCCGACACTCACCGACGTGGCAGCCAGAGCGGGCGTATCCGTCGCAGTTGCCTCCGGTGTGCTGCACGGCGCCCGCGCCGAGGCCGCCGTCCGCGAACGGGTCCTACGGGCCGTTCGGGAGATCGGTTACCGGCCCGCACCCCACACGCGGCCAGTACACCGCCCCCCTTTGCACCTGCTCGGGGTCCAGTACAACCTCCAGCAGCCGTTCCACACAGACCTAGTCGCGGCCATGCAGGTCGCCGCGGAACGCGTCGGCTACCGCATCGACCTCGGCGGTGTCGCGCCCTACCACGGCGAACGGCACGTCGTGGACGCACTGCTGAATCAGCATTGCGGAGCCCTGATCACGCTGGGCTCGAAGGCCACCTCGACACAACTGACCGAACTTGCAGCCAAGGTGCCGGTCGTCGTGGTGGCCCGACGGCTGCGGCCGGGCGTGCCGACTCTGGACGTCGTACGGACGGCCGAGGAACGGGGCGCTCGCCAGGCCGTCGCCCACCTGGTCGGCCTCGGCCACCGCGACATCGTCCACATCGACGGCGGCAGGGCACCCAATGCCGCGGAACGGCGCGGCGGATACCGCGTCGCGATGAATGTCCACGGCCTCGGCGGACACGCCGACGTCCTGAGCGGCGGTCAGACCGAGACGGACGGGGCTGCAGCCGTGCGTGCCCTCCTGAACGCCGGTGGCCGTGTCCCCACCGCCGTACTCACCTTCAACGACAGGTGCGCCCTCGGGGCCATCGACGTCCTCAGAAGTGCCGGCATCACCATCCCCGGGCAGGTCTCGGTGGTGGCATTCGCCGACAGCCGCCCTTCACAGGACTCCCCCACCGCGCTCACTGCTGTGGTACCGGATGTCTCGCGTCTGGCCGAACACTCCGTCGGATGGGCCGTCGCACGCCTGGAGGGGAGGCAGACCAGCGGCAGAGAGACCCTCGTCGCCCCCCTCCTCCTCCCGGGCGCCACTGCAGCCGCTGCCCGCGCCGACTGACACAAGCTCGGCCTTCGGATCACCAGGCGATGGGGCGCCGTCGCTCGGCACGGCGGCGCATCATCCACCACAACAGATAGATGAGCAGCAGCAGCACGGCCACCGCCCCGCCGATCGTCACAGGGGAAGTAGCCTTCTGCTGCAGCCTGGACATCATCGACGCATCACTCAACTGCAACAGCGGTGCCGGGCTTTGGGGTGTCTGTCCAGCTGCCGGCAGTTCGTCCCAGTTCTGGACTTTGTTGTCGCTGTAGAGCGTGTACGTCTTGAACACCAGCTGCCGGGCATCCGGGAGCTGCTTGATCCTCACTTTGTAGTCGAGGTCGACCCCCTTCTTCAGATCGGGGCCTGCGATGTCGTAGCCACCGTTGACGAGCGCCATCCGCCAGCCCTCGGGGGCCTGGACAAGAGTGACATCCGCCGGTGCGATGCCCTGGGGCAGGATGACACGCAGTGCCCTGAAGCCCGCCTTCTTGTCCTCAGCCTCCGACCGAAAACTGAGGGTGACGTTCTTGGCCAGGGCCTGGGGGGTGTCGGCAGTAACCTTCACATGGGCGAAGGCCGACCCGGCCAGGGCGAAGACGACCGCCAGGACGGCAGTACCAAGGACCGACGCGAAGCGACCTGCCGCACGCGCGAGACTCTGCGAAAACATGGGACCTCCCTGCGAGTGGCGGAGCAGCCGGGCAGTTGATGCCCCTGGTCCGGCCGACGGCGTGAACCGAATGCCCCGTACTGGCACTGGGACCGACCCTGGCCACGACGCAGACCGACGTGGCGAGGCCGCTGTACGGAGGCCGTGGAGGCGTTGCAGGCAGCGAAGCGGTTGCCGACAATCCATGAGTTGTCAGCACCGCCACACCTTCCTCGTGAGCGGATTCCCTGCTCACGGCCACGGCGTTCACCTCGCGCTATACGCCCCGTACAGCGGGGCCGTTCATGCTGCGGCGACCCATCGGCCGGTTGTGCTCTGCTGTCCTTCGCCCGTGACCAGGAACGTCAGAACGTCCATGGTGTCGATGGGCTCCCTCACGGTGGGGTGGTGGTGCAGCCGTCGGCGTGGAAGCCGCGCGGGAGTCTGTCGACCGGCGCGGCTCCGAGAACCTGGTCATGCAGGGCGATGCAGTCGGCGTTGCCACGATGGGCGACCTCGTCATGCCGCTGCGGGCCGATGTGCGCACCGAGATGCTCTGCCGAAGGCACCCGCGGCCTTCCTCCGGACTCCTCCGCCGCCACGGCCAGCGCGAACCGACGCGCACGTGGTGAGCTGGTCTCCCTCGTCGGCTGCGGGATCGCCCGCGGTACCCGGATCCTCGCAATCACTCTGCTCCCCTCGCGCCGTCGGCCGGGTCCGAGGCGTCGTTGGCCCCCGCCCGGGCAGAGGCCCCGCCCGTACCGCCTCCGTCATCGGTGCCCGGCTCCGCGCCCTCCTCAACGACGCAGAGCCCGTCTTCGACGCTCGGTGCCGTGGAACTTCTGGTCCCGTGCCGGTCGGATAGTTCATCTGCCACGGCCGTCGTCGAAAGAGCGCCTGCGCCCGCCGTCAGCGCGAGAGCTGCCAGGGCGACCTCGACTCCCCAGTCACGAGAACCCGCACGCTTTCGGACCCCCCGCATGGACATGCGATCTTCCCTTCCGAGTTGCCGCACGGGCCCGCTGAAGTCGGAGGATGCCCAGGTCGGAGACACCAGGCGCGCAGACAGCGAGTCGAGCAAAGCCCTGCCGACGGTTTGGGTTCTTGTGATCGGCGGAGTGCCCTTGTTGCCCCTGGCGGGCGAACGATCCGACTGTGTCGCTCAGTCCCGAAGGCCCGCCCTGTTCCTCACTCCCCCGTGACCTGGCTGAGGGACGTGAGCGGGTCGCCCGTGGTCGGCGTCACCACGTAGTCGGCGTCTGCCAGGTTCGCGGCGGCGAACGTGAAGTCGGAGCCGCTGATTCCGATCATAGTCTTCCCGAACTGGTCGTCCGCTGCCTTCTTGTCCGCCTGGCCCTCGGGAGTACCGAGACCACCGGTGACGTTCGCGCCGGCGGTGTACCGGAAATCCTGCTGGAGGCAGGTGTTGAGCATCCGCTCGGTGACCTCGACGTCGGGGACGTTGACACAACCCTTGGAGTAGAAGCTGTGTTGCAGGCCCTGCACAAGCGGATCAGCGGGATCTCTGGCCATGACCTTGTTGCGTATGGCCAGGAACTGGTCGTTTGGCATTTCGGCGATCTGCCGGTACAGGTCCGCGGAGAAGGCCGAGCCCGGCGCGAGCGCGTTGGGCCGGCTGGGGCCCGCTTCGCGCTTCGTTAGGCCGAAGCCGAGATTCCCGAAGGACCAGCGGCCCTTGCCCCTCAGGAACTTCGCGTCCGTGGCGACAGGCACATCGGCGCCTGCGGCAATGCACCTCGGGTCCATCGTGACCGGGGCGCCTGCCGCCGGAGCGCTCGGCGGTGTGCTGGTCTGCTGCCAGCCCGGAGCGGCGGACCCCCTGTCCGACGGCGGGGTGGCCGTACTGCCCGGCTCCACGGAAATCGGCCGGGGAAGGGGAAACGGCATGGCGGTGGATCTGCCAGCAGACGGGGCCGTGCGCTCCCTGTCCGACGGCGGGGGGCCCTGTGAGCCGGTGCCCGCAGACGGAGTGCCCTCTGCGCCGGTGCTCGTCTGCGGGCAGACCAAGGGTGGGGCAATCGGTTGGTCCTGAGGATTGGTCACCTGCCCCGGTGCCAGGGACTCCTCCCCCTGAGGCGTCCCGCTCGCACTCGGGCCGTAGCCCGCACCTACGCTGCTCGACTCGGCGCCCTGACCACTCGATTCATTCGCGAAGGCCATGGGCAGCAGCGCCAGCGCTGACACTGTGGCCACCGCACCGGCGCTCACGATGACCGCCTTCTTGTTCCTCCTTCTGCGATGCATCAACTCTCGTACCTCCAACTTTTGCCAGCACCGGGATGGGGAAGCTGGTCCGGGCTGTGTACGCCGTCCACGCGCCCCCGTCCGCACCGGTCGCGAGCGAGGCGGGCGTTTATCCGCGGTCTCGCTCACCTGCATCCTGATCAGCAACGTCCGCAGCCCGTGAGGATGGCCGGCCGCGTCCTCGACGCCTTCCGCGAACCTCGAGTGCGACCTATGTCCTGAGCTGCTGACGGACCGGCAGCAGGGGGGAGTTCATGCACGGCCTTGATGCCTACGGGCCGGGCTGGGCCGGTGAACGATAGGGGTCGAACACCGGCCCAGTGCCGATTCAAGGCGAGACCTTCGGCGCCAGCGTCATCCTGCGGACCGATATGCGCCGAGACGTTCGTGCGGAACCACCGACGTCACGGCGCACCGGTGCAGTTCGCCCGCCAGGACGCGGCAGTGACCCAAACCGAGGAACCTGCGGACTGCAGCCTCGGGTGTGGCAAGGCTGAGAAGGCCCGCCACCGAGTTCACTTGCCAAGGACGAGTCGAAATCCCACACCCAAGCCGGGAATCCGCAGGGGCGCGAGCGCCGCCGACCGCACGGCGGCCACTCAGGCCGGTATCCCACGGCGTTTCGCTGTCTCAGGAGCCGCATCTCGGGGAGGAAGGCAAGTTTGAGTCGCTTCGGTCGCTTCGGTCGCTTCGGTCGCTTCGACAGCCCGCCGCCCGCCTTGAAGCATCGCCCCGTACTCTGCAGCACCCGCGTACTCCGTGCTGCAGAAAGACACTGAGGAAGCTCACCGGGCATCTCCGAGGATGCCCCGGTCTTCAGGTCGGGGAAGGGACGAACGGCGCCGGACGGGTTGCACGTCACCACGCCGTAGCCGTTGCCTGCGCCGTGGTGCCGCCGCTTGCCGAACAGTCGCCGACGGCGGAGGTCGTGGCAGCCTTCAGGGAGGCGAACTCATCGAAGCCGCCGACGTCATCGCCGGCATCTGTCTCCTTGTCGTCCTGCTCGTTGGCTTTGTCGTCCTGCTCGTTGGCTTTGTCGTCCTGCTTGTCTCCGCCGCCCTTGCCTCCTCCTCCGCCGCCGATGCCACGGGCGATCTGCCCGATCGATTTGATGAGGCCATTGAGGCCGTTGCCTTGGGCGGCTGCTGGAGGAGCAGGCGGACGAGTGACTGGAGGAGCTGCCGGGGCGGCTGCTGAAGGAGCAGGCGGGGCTGTCTGACCCGTGCTCGCGCAGGCAGCAGTGGGGGACGAGCTTGCTGGACTGGAATTCGTACCGGTGCACGCGGCGAAGGCTCCTGGAAGCAGGACTCCTGTCGTCAGGACCACCACCGCACCTGTGACGACAGCGGCCTTCTTCTTCCTGTTGGTGACGCGTTTGTGGCCCGATGTTCCCTGTCTGTGTGTGGATGCGCCCATGGTGTGCTGCTCCTGAGTCGGTGGTGAACCCCTCGCGTTCACCCTTGGATGCTCATTGCAGGGGCAACGATGGTTCGGCGGACCCTCCTCAGGATGAAGGCCCGGTGCCGAACGTTTGGGCAAGCGTGAGGCAGCGCGTTCCTCGGAGTCGTACTTCGTCCCTATCCGGTACGAGGTGATCTTGCCCAGGTCGCTGATGCGGGTCGAAGGCACCGGGCGGGAGTCCGGCTTCCTCCTGGACGTCCTTCAGCGGCTTACGGGCGGGACGGACCCTGTCGCCAACGGGAATACCTCGCAGGTACCGCCAGGCGTGCCGAGCTGGACCTTCGCGACACTCAACATGCCCACAGGGGACACCGGCGCTGACCTGTAAGTGGAGAGGGCAACTTCCCTGGCGCGGGAGGATTCACCGGAACTTCATGACCGGGGTCCCGGCTGGTGGGCGTCGGCGGCGGCAGTCGGACACCGTCTCTCGCTTCGGCGCCTCCAAGAGAGCCGCAGCCACCGAACCAGCCGACCCAGCGGAGCACCTACGCCTTGGCCGGCTCCATCTCCGGAACCTCCGGTGAAGCGGTGCCCTCGTCCAGCAATGTCGTCTCGGCGAACGGCAGCTCCCCGGCCAGCACCTGCCGCACCCGATCGTTGTCGATCTCCTTGGTCCAGGTACCGATCAGCACGGTGGCGACCGCGTTGCCCGCGAAGTTCGTCAGCGCCCGCGCCTCGCTCATGAACCGGTCGATACCGACGATCAGCCCGACACCGTCGACCAGTGCCGGCTTGTGCGACTGCAGGCCGCCGGCCAGGGTGGCGAGGCCCGCGCCGCTGACGCCGGCCGCGCCCTTGGACGCGAGCAGCAGGAACAGCAGCAGCGGGATCTGCTCGCCGACCGACATCGGCGTACCGAGCGCGTCCGCGATGTACAGCGAGGCCATGGTCATGTAGATCATGGTGCCGTCGAGGTTGAAGGAGTAGCCGGTCGGCACGGTGATGCCGACGACCTGCTTGCTGACGCCCAGGTGCTCCATCTTCGCGATGAGCCGCGGCAGCGCGGACTCCGAGGAGGAGGTGGACAGGATCAGCAGGAACTCCCGGGCGAGGTACTTGAACAGCGAGAGGACGTTCAGTCCTGAGACGATCCGCAGCACCGTGCCGAGCACGATGAAGACGAACAGGAAACACGTCACGTAGAAGCCGAGCATCAGCACGGCGAGGCTCTTCAGCGCGTCCAGGCCCGCCGAGCCAGTGACGGCCGCGATCGCCCCGAACGCACCGATCGGCGCGGCCCACATCACCATGGACAGGATGCGGAAGACCAGCCGCTGAAGGTGCTCGATGCCCCGCAGCACCGGCTGCCCCGCCGCGCCCATGCCCTGCAGCGCGAACCCGGCGAGCAGCGCCACCAGCAGCGTCTGGAGCACCTGCCCCTGGGTGAAGGCCGACAGGAACGTGCTCGGGATGATCGACAGCACGAAGTCGACGGGCGGCAGCGCCTCGGAAGACACCTGGTCGTGTCCGGTCTGCTTGAGCGCGTCGGTCAGGTGCAGCCCGTCACCGGGGTGCAGCACGTTGCCGACGACCAGGCCGATGGTGAGCGCGACGAGCGACATCACGACGAAGTAGCCGAGGGCGATACCGCCGACGGCCCCGACCTTGGCGGCCTTCCGTACGGAACCGATGCCGAGCACGATCGTGCAGAAGATGATCGGCGAGATCATCATTTTGATCAGGTTCACAAACCCGGTGCCCAGCGGCTTCAGCTCCACCGCGGCATCGGGCCAGATGAGCCCCACGGCGATACCGAGCACCACCGCGATGATGACGGCGATGTACAGGTAGTGAGTACGGTCCCGCTTCACGCGGGGTGCGGCTGGTGCCGTATCGGGGGAAATGGTGGCCACGGCTGCCCTCCTTGACGTCTTCGTCGGTACCACCGGCGTGCGGCTCACGTCCGGGGGTTGTGGGGGGTGTGGGGGGGTTGTGGGGGGTGTGGGGGGTGCTCGAGACTATCTCCCGCTCTGTGATGGCGGTCACCCTTCCGTTCATTTAGTTCATGCTTGACCCAGGAGACACACTGCTGACATTCGCCTCCCGTTCCTCCCCCGCCCCGTCGACAAGGCCGCCAAGTCCCTCGGCCGCCGCGAACACATCAGCGACACCGTCCAAGCCGCCGTCGGCCCGCTCTCTCATCAGCAGACCGCGGACCTGATCCCGGCACAGCAGATGTGAACACCGAACCCCACCGAAGCCCTCGACATCTCACCGCCCACCACGCACGAACTCGTGGGCCCGCAGCCTCAGTAGCGGATCGCCTGCCGCCTGCCAGGACGTTCGGTACCGGCTCTCCACGGCGGAGAGGATCCACTGAACGATCGTTGGCCCTGCAATGAGCGTCGAACGGTCAACGTGAGGTGTTCGCCGACGGCTCGGGAGCGGTACACACGAGGGGCACACGCATAGACAGGGAACACCGGGTCACAGACGGGTCGATAACGGGAGAAAGAAGGCCTCTGCCGCGACGGGTGTGGTGGTGATCCTGACGGCTGAGGGTTCTGCTTGCCGGAGCCTTGACCGCACAGCCCAATGTGGCTTGTGCGGCCTGCCAGGCTGGCGTCAAGAACGGCTGCCGCGGAACTGAGGCGTCCCCCAAGGCCGGGAAGTTAGCGTTTTCGCAGGTCGCGCAAGGGGGAGTGAGGGGTTTCCGGCGTAGAGCAACGGAGCTCGTTGG
>NZ_JBEXYL010000090.1:0-31167 GCF_040630895.1 Streptomyces sp. NPDC005728 | reverse complement strand
GAAGACGGGACCGCGCCACATCCCGAGCGCGTCGCCGAGCAGCCGCGCGGTGCGCGCCGCGTCCCCGGGGGAGGCCGACTCGGCCAGCCGCACGGTCCGCACGAAGTCGGAGGCGTCCAGCTCACCCTCGCTCACGAGGAGCCGGTAGCCGGAGGGGTGGATGGTCACCCGGGAGCCGGACCGGCCGGGCTCCAGGCCGCGCAGTCTGCGGCGCAGTCGGCTGACATGGGCCTGCAGTGCGTTGGCCTGGTTGTCGGGGACGGCATCGCCCCACATCTCCTCGACCAGGCTCTCCCCGGACACCGGCTGGCCCTCGCTGACCAACAGGGTCTGCACCAGGGTGCGCTGCAGGTCGCCGGAGATCTCCGCCGGACCGGACACGGTACGGATCTGCAGTGCCCCGAGGATCGAGAACTTCAGCATCCTGACTCCGCCTCCTGTTGACGTCGCTGGCGTCGTCGTCCTTCTTCCGGCGACGTATCAACGGTGCGGTCACCCCGTACCGGATCGTTCCCGATCCGTTCCCGGTCTCCCGGTCAGCGCCCGTCGCCGACGACCAGCGCGGCGAGGGAGGCCACCCGCCGGGCCGCCACCTCGGGCGAGTCGGCGTGCACGACGAGGTGTCCGGGGCGCAGCACCCCGGGCGGCGAGACGTACCGGACGTGCGGCAGGATCACCACCTCGGAGGTCTCCAGTCGCCAGGGCGGGCTCAGCAGGGCCGCCGCGGCGAACCGGTTCGGCCGCACCGCGTCGACCAGCCGCCCGGCCAGCACCTCGATGGCACCGGCCGCCAGGTCGAACCCGCCTGCCACCTTGACCAGTTCCGGCACCGGATCGTCCCCGAGTCCCGCGCGGCAGCCGGTGATGACCGGTCCGCGCGGGGTGAGGGCGACGCTCGTGTGGGCCGGCCCGTACTGGTATCCGGTCAGGTCCAGCAGCGCGGTCACCACCGCGCGCACCTCGGCGGCGGTGTCGTCCGTGAGCGGGGCGGGGTGGAGCAGGCCGTAGGGGGTGCGGGCGATGATCGCGACGGCCTGGTGCATCCCGTGCACGCTCAGCGTCTCCACGGTCAGCCGCAGGTCGTGGGAGGCCACCTCGGTGCCGCCGGGTGACAGCCGGTTGTCGCGGACCAGGCGCTGCACGGCCACCGGGTCGGACAGGACCTTGAGGGCGCGGGCAGGGTTGACGCACAGTCCGGCCTCGGCGGCCTCGGCGATGGCTGCGCGCAGCGCCGACTCGTCCGTTGCGTCGACCCGGACCGAGCGCACTTGGACACCCGCGTGCGCGGCCTCGCGGACGAGGCGCTGGTCCGGGTTCAGCAGGAAGATCCGGCGGACGTCGTTGTCTTCTTTCATGCCTCTGCTCGTGGTGACGGAGTCGGCGAGGGTGGAAAGGCAGGCTACGAGCGGACGTTACCGATCCGGTCCCAGCCGGTTCCCGAGCTGGTGCGTTGGCCCAAGACGCTCACTTCTTCCGTGCGGGGACAGGACGATGACGAACCGTGGACACCCGTGCATCCCTCCTACGCTACCCGCTCCCCGGCACGGGCTGCGGGCGGATTCCCGGCATAAACAGAACAGCCGGTTCGCCCCGTCTTCCGGCGATTTTGCGGCGGGCGCGATGACTGGCCCTCGAGTTGTCCGAATCAATAAGTTGTGTCGTTGCACTTTTTTAGTGAGTGTGTTTTCGTGACCTCATGAGCATCGACACCCCCCGTATCGCGATCATCGGCGCCGGACCCGGCGGCCTGACCTGCGCCCGTATCCTCCAGCGGCGCGGCATCGAGGTCACCGTCCACGACATGGACGTCTCCCGCACCGCCCGCGACCAGGGCGGCACCCTCGACATGCATCCTGACTCGGGCCAACACGCCCTGCACGCAGCCGACTTGTGGGACGACTTCCAGAGGCTGGCCCGGCCCGAGGGCCAACAGATGCGCCTGGTCGGCCGCGACGGCCGCATCGTCTTCGACGCCGTTCCACCGCAGGCCGACACCCCGGACGGCAATCCCGAGATCGACCGCGGTCAGCTGCGCGAGATCCTGCTGGACTCCCTGGCCCCGAACACGGTCCGTTGGGGCCACAAGCTGGAGAGGGCCGAGCCGCTCGGGGGCGGCACCCACCGCCTGCACTTCACGAACGGCACCACCGCCGAGACCGACCTGGTCGTCGGCGCCGACGGCGCCTGGTCACGCGTACGGCCCCTGCTGTCCGACGCCGCGCCCGCCTACACCGGCGTCACGTTCGTCGAGACCGGCCTCGACGACGCTGACACCTGCCACCCGCGGCTCGCCGCCCTCACCGGCAACGGCACGATGATGGCCCTCGACGACAACCAGGGCTTCGTCGCCCAGCGCAACAGCGGCGGACACATCCGCATCTACCTGGGCATGCGCACCGACGAGAACTGGCATCAGCGGGCCGGCCTCGACCTGGCCGACACCTCCGCCGTACGGGAGGCCCTGCTCAAGGTGTTCGCCGGGTGGAGCGACAGCCTGACCGGCTTCATCACCGACACCGACAGCGGCTACACCAACCGCCCGCTCTACGCCCTGCCCCTCCGCCACACCTGGCCCCACACCCCCGGCGTCACCCTCCTCGGCGACGCCGCCCACCTCATGTCACCCTTCTCCGGCATGGGCGCCAACCTCGCCATGCTCGACGGCGCCGACCTCGCCCACGCGCTCTCCGTCCAGCCCACGCTTGACGACGCCATCACCGCCTACGAGAACGTGATGCTGCCCCGCTCCGTCGAAGCGGCCGAGGGAGCCGCCGAAGGACTCGACAGCGCCTTCGCCCCCGACTCCGCGCAGCAGACTCTCGCCCACATGGCTGCACACCACTGACCGGTTCAGGTTCCCGAGGCGAGGAAGGCGGACCAGGTGGCGGGGGCGAGGGTGAGGTGGGGGGCGGTGGGGGGTTGCTTGGAGTCGCGGATGTGGATGGCGGTGGGGTGGGCGGCTATTTCGAGGCACTCGCCGCCTTCGCCGCTGCTGTGGCTGGACTTGCTCCAGTTGTAGGCGAGTTCGAGGCAGTCTCCTCCCTCACCGCCGCTGTAGCTCGACTTGAACCAGGTGAGTTCGTGACTGCTCATAGCGACTCCAGCTTCTTTTCGATCAACGCCCGGGACTCCGTGGGTGACAGTGCCATCGCCCGCATAGTCCCATAGCGATCTGCGATCTTCCGGACCTCTTCTCCGTCGGTGATCAGCCGCGGGAAACCCTGAACTTCCGTGTACGCAACCTGTGCGTGCCCCTTGGGGAAGAGGAGGTTGAACGCACCATCCATGTTGGGGTGTTCCTCGATGCACGTCGGCATCACCTGGATCTCCACGTTCTGCATGCCGGCGACACGCAGCAGGCGGCGTAGCTGCTCCACGTGGACCAGCCGCCCGCCGATCGGCCGGTCAAGCACAACCTCTTCGAGGACGTAGCTGACCACAGGCGCGGGACGGCGTTCGAACACTTGCTGGCGCGAGAGGCGGTCGGCCACACGCTTCTCAATGGTCTCCTCACTGAGAAATGGCCGCCGTTTGGCGAACACGGCCCGCGCGTGGCCCTCGGTCTGAAGTAGGCCTTGCACAGCGTGACTGCTGTAGTGATGCAGCTCGACTGCCTCCGCTTCCATGGCGGCGTAACTCCGGTACCAGTCGGGATGCCGAGTCCTCGCCTTGGCCATCGCCTCCTCGACCTGGGGGACGACCTCTTTGAACAAGCCCCCGGCGTCGAGGAGTTCATCCGCCTTCTCCAAGAACTCCGGCCTCGGCGTCCGCACCCCCCTCTCCATCGCCGAGACCTGATCCGGGCCGTACCCCACCAGGTTGCCGAACTCCCTCTGGTTCAGCCCCGCCTTCTCGCGCAGCAACTTCAGCTGCCTGCCCAGCACGACGAACACCGCCGCCGCACCGTTCGCTTCCGCGGGAGTCTCCGGCCTCCGCTCCTGCTCTTCCGTCACTCCACCCTCCGACGACCCGTACACCAGACGTACCGCACCCGTACGACTACGCACAGTCGCCGGGTCTCCCCTGGTCAGAGTAGGGAGAACTCACCACGCTCGGTGACGTGAACGTCGAAATCTCCACCCCCACAACAGAACTGGTCCAGCGGCTCAGCGCCACCGCACGCGGCGCCCGCCTGGCCCGATACCTGACCGGCAACCAGCTCGACGCCTGGGGTCACCGCCTCGACGGCGACCTGAACTGGTCCGCCCAGCACCTCGTGGCCGAGCTGGCGGCGAACGCGGTCACCCACGGTCGCGTACCCGGCCGGGACTTCGAGCTGCGGCTGCTGCTCCTGCGCGCCGAGGACACCTTGCGTATCGAGGTGAGCGACACCCGGGGTGACCGCCCCCTCCGGTTCCTGCCGGGAAACTTGGAGGACGAGGGCGGCCGAGGCCTCGTACTCGTACAGGTGCTGGCATCGAAGTGGGGCGTGGCGGAGCGGGACGTCGGCAAGACGGTGTGGGTGGAACTCCCGCTCACCCCGCGGCAGCGGCCCGGCACTCCACGACCGTGTCCGCGAAGGCCCGTGCCGGAGGGCTGAGGGCGTCCCAGCGGCGGACGGCCCAGCCGACGGGGAGGGGCCGCAGCCCGGGGAGAGGTACGAGCCGCAGCTCCCCCTCTCCCGGCACCGGAAGGCCCGGTACGACGGGTACGACTGCCCGGCCCACCCCCAGCTCGGCGAGCATCAGGGCCGTGTCCCAGTCGGCGACACTCGTGTCGTGGGCGAAGCGGACGCCCGACTCGGTGCAGGCGGAATCGAGATGGGCGGCGGAGGTGGAGTTCGGGGGCAGGCGGATGAGGCGGACGTCCCGCAGTTCGGCCGGGTCGAGACGGGACCGCCCGGCCAGGGGGTCGTCGGCGCGTACGGCGAGCACCCACGGCAGCTCCACCACCGTCCGCTGCTCGATGCCCCGGACCGGCGGGCCGATGGTGATCCAGGCGAGGTCGAGGGTGCCTTCGGCGAGGGCGTCGAAGGTGCCCCGGCCCGAACTGACCGTCCGGAATTCGAGGTTGACCTTCGGGTGGCGGCGCCGGAAGGCGACGACGGCGTCGGACATGAAGTGGCGGACCGTGGTGGCACCGGTGGCGACACGCACGTAGCCGCTGTGTCCGTCGAGGAGATCGCGGAGCTGTCGTACGGCGAGGTCCAGGCCCGAGATTCCCTCGGCCGCGGCTGCCTCCAGAATGCGCCCGGCCTGTGTGGGGACCACCCCGCGCGGCAGCCGTTCCAGGAGGGCCACGCCGGTCTCCCGCTCCAGCCGCTTGACGTGCTGGCTGACGGCGGACTGGGTGCAGCCGAGGTCCCGGGCGACGGAGCTGAGACTGCCCGCCCGGCACACGGCGACGAACACGCGCAGGTCGTCGAGGGTCACAACACCCAAGCTAACACTTGGGTTTGCCGAGAAAACCCAAGGATTGACTGTGCTTCGAGGGCGTACGAACATCGGTACCGGGACGCGGCCGACCCAGGCGGCAACCCGCTCCACGCGCGGGGAGCGGGTGCCGACCCTTTCACCGCTCGTACAGTCCGGCCACCTCGTCGGCGAAGTCGCGCATGATCTGCTCGCGACGCAGCTTCATGGAGGGGGTCAGATGGCCCGCCTCCTCGGTGAAGTCGACGGGCAGGACGGCGAACCGGCGGATGGACTCGGGCCGTGACACCAGCTTGTTGGCCTCGTCCAGCGCCCGCTGGAGGAGGGACGTCAGCTCCGGGTCGCCGATGAGGAGTTCCGGCGGCACCGGGTGCTTGCCGTTCATCTGGCGCCAGTGGGTGATGCCGTCGGGATCGAGCGTGATGAGGGCGGCGACGTACGGGCGCCGGTCGCCGACCAGCATGCACTGGGAGATCAGCGGGTGCTGGCGCAGCCAGTTCTCCAGCGGCGCCGGTGCCACCGACTTGCCGCCGGCCGTGATCAGCAGCTCCTTCTTGCGGCCGGTGATGGTCAGGTAGCCCTCGTCGTCCAGTTCGCCGAGGTCGCCGGTGGGCAGCCAGCCGTCCCGGGTCGCGGGGACGACTCCGCCGGCCTGCGGGTCCCAGTAGCCGCGCAGGACGTGGTCGCCCGCGATGAGGATCTCCCCGTCCGCCGCGATCCGCACCCGGGTGCCGGGCAGCGGCCAGCCGACCGTGCCCAGGCGCGGCTTGAGCGGCGGGGTGACCGTGGAGGCGCCGGTGGTCTCCGTGAGGCCGTACCCCTCGAAGATCTCGATGCCGGCACCGGCGTAGAACGCGGCAAGGCGGCGGCCGAGCGGTGAGCCGCCGCAGATGGCGTACTTGACCTTGCCGCCCATGGCGGTGCGGATGCGCCGGTAGACGAGCGGATCATAGAGGGAACGGGCCGTCTTCAGGGTCCGGCCCGGGCCGCCGCCGGTGCCGGTCTGCCGTGCCTCCAGCGCCTCGCCGTACCGTACGGCGGTCGCGACCGCCCGGTCGAAGGTGTTCACGCGGCCGCCCGCCTCCGCCTTGGCGCGCGCGGAGTTGAAGATCTTCTCCAGCATGTACGGGATGGTCAGCAGGCAGGTCGGCCTGAAGGCGGCCAGGTCCGGCAGCAGGTCCCCGGCCTTCAGGCTGGGTGCGTGCCCGAGCCGCACCCGGGCCCGTATGCAGGCGATCGCCACCATCCGCCCGAAGACGTGGGACATCGGCAGGAACAGCAGCACCGACACGTCCTCGCCCGACTTCGCCTTGAAGATCGGGTAGAGGAGTTCGATGGCGTTGTCGACCTCGGCGAAGAAGTTGCCGTGCGAGAGGGCGCAGCCCTTGGGGCGGCCGGTGGTGCCGGAGGTGTAGATGAGGGTGGCGAGGGTGCCGGGGCCCAGCATGCCCCGGCGTACGGCCACTTCACCCTCCGGTACCTGGGCGCCCAGCTCCGCCAGCCGCTCCACATGCCCCTTGTCCATCACCCACAGGTGGCGGAGGTCCGGCATGCGCTCCAGCTCGGGGCCGATCGCGGCGGCCTGGCCCGGGGTCTCCGTGACCAGGGCCACCGCGCCGGAGTCGTGCAGGATCCAGCGGGTCTGGAAGACGGAGGAGGTGGGGTAGACGGGCACCGTGACCAGCCCGGCCGCCCAGGCGGCGAAGTCGAGCAGGGTCCACTCGTAGGTGGTGCGGGCCATCACGGCGATACGGTCGCCCGGCACCAGCCCCTCCGCGATCAGCCCCTTCGCCACCGCGAGCACCTGCTGGGCGAAGTCCGCCGCCGTCACGTCCGTCCAGCGGCCGTCGGCGAGCCGGCGGCTGAGCACGATCGCGCCGGGGTCCGCCTCGGCGTTGTCGAACGGCAGGTCGGCGAGCGAGCCGTGCTTGACCTGCGGCGCGAACGGCGGGACGTACGCCTCGCGTACGGCGCCGTCCAGCCGGCGGGTCTCGGGCTCCACGAGGACCGGGAGGCCGTCGTAGTCGGTGGCCGAGACGGTGGCACCCGAGGAGACGGGGGTGTTCGGGTACGAAGTGGACACGGGGCGACTCCTCGGGCGTGCAGCGGTGAACTGCTTGCTGCATGACGTACGTGCCTCGTACGCCAAGGCGTTCACCGGCGGCGGGCCTCGGAAAGGGGTTACCGACGGTTCAGGCAGGTGATCGTACGAGCCCCCTGTGGGGGGCTTGTGCGGGTTCGGGGGTGGTCCCGAGCCGGGGGTGTGCAGTCTCGGGGGTTAGGTGAGGGGGGCTCACGTTCACTCCGGATCTGACCTTCCCTTCACCCCCGCGATGGACTTACCTCCGGTAACCTTACTTCAGAGTAAGAACTTTGGACCGAGTCGCGCGGGAGTTGCACATGACCGTCCTCACCCGCACGCCCGCCCTCGGTCCCCTGCTCGCCCGGGGTGCCCTCCGCTCCCCGTTCAAACGGCCCCACGCCGACGCCGGCTTCCCGCGCTCCCGGCTCGTGCTGGCCCCCGTCCGTATCGATCCCGCGCGGCTGGCCGCCTACGAGCGGGTGTGCGGCTTCGCCACCGGCGACGAGACCCTGCCCGTCACATATCCGCACGTCCTCGGCTTCCCGCTCGCCATGAGCCTGATGAGCGCGCGCGACTTCCCGCTCCCGCTGCTGGGCCTCGTCCACACATCGATCGAGATCACCCGGCGCACCGCGCTCGCCTCGGGCCCGGAGTACGAACTCGCGGTGCAGGTGGCCGGGCTGACCCCGCACCGGCGCGGTACCGAGGCCCACGTCGTCACCGAGATGCGCACCGGCGGCGAGATCGTATGGGAGTCGAGGAGCACGTATCTCGCGCGCCACAGGACGGACACCGGTGCCGCCCGCGCCCCCGAGGGCGGTCCCGAAGAGCCTGTGCCCGTCCTGGCCGAGTGGCGGCTCGGCGATGACGTGGGGCGGCGGTACGCGGCCGCGTCCGGGGATCGCAACCCCATCCACCTGCACCCCTTCACCGCCCGACTCTTCGGCTTCCCGCGGACCGTCGCGCATGGCATGTGGACGGTGGCCCGGTGTCTCGCCGCGCACGGCGCGCCCGACGCGGTGCGGGTGCGGGCGCAGTTCCGGGCACCCGTGCTGCTGCCGGGGACGGTGGCGTACGCGGCGCGGGACCAGCGGTTCCAGCTGCGGGACGGCAGGGAGAGGGTGCACGTGGAGGGAGAGATCCGGCCGCTCGTTCCCTGAGCGCACGCATTCTCAGGCAAGTCCCAGCATGCCAAAGCTCGCTTCAAGGCACGCCTCATACCATCCTCAGGCACTCCTCTTACCGTCTGCGCATGCCTCCTCGCCCCAGACGCATCGCCGTCCTCGCCGATTCGGACACCCGCTGGAAGTGGGGTGCGTCGGTCGCGCGGCAGCTCGCCCCGGAGCACGCCCTCGACGCGTACTTCCTGCGCACCCGGTCGACCCCCACGGAACGGCAGCTCACCGAGATCGGCATCGTGCCCGACACCCAGCGCGAGGTCCCGGCCGGCGGCCTCGTCGACGACGAGGAACTGGCGGACGCCGACGTCGTCGTCATGGCCCTCGCGGGCGGCACCGTCCTCGCGCTCACCCACGCCCTGGGCCTGGCCTGGCAGGGACGGGCACGACGGCCGGTCACCGTCAGCGGGTACGTAGGCGTCGTCTACGAGAAGATGGTCGACGGCCTGCTGACCCGCGCGGGCACCGACGTCGTCCTCGCCAACTCCGCGCACGACACCCGCCGTTTCCGCTCGGTCTTCGCGAGCACCGGCATAGATCCCGACTCCGTGGTGGAGTGCGCGCTGCCGTTCCTCGGCGGGGAACCCTACCGGGCGTCCCGCGAGCGGCCGTTCACGCTCACCTTCGCCGTGCAGCCGTCCGTGCCCAAGGGCCGGGCGAACCGGCTCCACCTCCTGGAACGGGCCGCCGCGCACGCCCGCCGCCACCCCGACCGGCTGGTCCTGATGAAGCTGCGCAGCCTGCCCGGCGAGCAGACCACCCACGTCGAGGCCGACCCCTACCAGCTGCTCGTCGAGGCCCTCCCCGATCCCGCGCCCGCCAACCTCCAGCTCGTCTACGGCAACATGGGCGAGATCCTGGACCGCACCGACCTGCTGGTCACCGTCAGCTCGACGGCCGCCCTGGAGTCGATGCACCGCGGGATACCCACCGCGATCCTCACCGACTTCGGCGTCCGCGAGGCCCACGGCAACCACTACTTCGTGCACTCCGGCTGCCTCGCCTCCTGGGACGACCTCGACGCCGGAGCCCTCCCCGGTCCCGATCCCGCGTGGGCGGCGTCGCAGGGCATCGGCAAGGCGGACCCGTACGCCGCCGCCCGCGCCCGCATCGCCGCCCTGCGCGCCGCCGGTGCGCTTCCCGAGCTGCGGCCGTACTACACACCGCAGACGGCCGCGGCCTATCTGGGCGACATCCTGGAGCGCAACGGCCTCGACGAGAAGGGCCGCCCGCTGCCCGCCCCGCCGGGCGCCGGCGGCAACCGGCGCGTGACGAGCGTCGTGCGCCGGGTCGCGGGGCGGGGTGCCAAGTCCCTGTACCGCGTGGGCTATCAGCGGGTAGCGCCCGCCCTGCGCCGGTGGGGTGCCGTATGAGCACCGTGCTCGCCGTCGTCCCCGCCCGGGGCGGCTCCAAGGGCGTACCTGGCAAGAACACCGCTCCGGTCGGGGGCGTCCCGCTGGTCACCCGCGCGGTGCGCGCCTGCCGGGCCGCGCCGCTGGTCACCGAGGTCGTCGTGTCCACGGACGACGCGCGGATCGCACGGGAGGCGCGGGCCGCGGGCGCCGGCATCGTCGAGCGGCCCGCCGACCTCTCCGGTGACACGGCGTCCAGCGAGGACGCGCTGCGGCACGCACTGGACGCCTATGAGAAGGAGAACGGCATCCCCGTGGACGTCCTCCTGCTCGTGCAGTGCACCAGCCCGTTCCTCACCGCGCACGACGTGCAGGCGGTCGCGGCGGCCGTCGTCGGGGGCGGCGCCGACACCGCGCACACCGTCGCACCGTTCCACGGGTTCGTGTGGCGCGAGGCGCCGGGACGCTCCTACGGCGTCAATCACGACAGCGCCGTCCGGCCGCGCCGCCAGGACCGCCCGGAGGACTTCCTGGAGACCGGCGCCGCCTACGCGATGCGCGCCGACGGCTTCCGCACAGCCCACCACCGCTTCTTCGGACGCACCGCCCTCGTACGCACCGACCCGGACCGCGTCCTGGAGATCGACGAGCCGGGCGACCTCGTCCGCGCCCGCGCCCTGGCCCCGCTCTTCGACTGAGCGGCCCCCTTCAGACCCTCGTTCCCACTCCCATCCCCTCCCATTCGAACAGGAATAGAACAAGCAATGACCCCTGCCCAGAACACCACGGACATCCGCACCCGCCGGATCGGCGAGCGACCGGTGGGCCCCGGCCACCCGGTGTACGTCGTCGGCGAGATCGGCATCAACCACAACGGCTCCCTGGAGGACGCCTTCGCCCTGATCGACGCGGCGGCGGAGGCGGGCTGCGACGCCGTCAAGTTCCAGAAGCGCACACCCGAGATCTGCACCCCGCGCGACCAGTGGGACGTCGAACGCGACACGCCCTGGGGCCGGATGACGTACATCGACTACCGCCACCGTGTCGAGTTCGACGAGGACGACTACCGCGCGATCGACGCGCACGCCGCGAAGAAGGGCATCGACTGGTTCGCCTCGCCGTGGGACGTGCCCAGCGTGGAGTTCCTGGAGCGCTTCGAGAACGTCCGGGCGCACAAGGTGGCCTCCGCGTCGCTGACCGACGACGACCTGCTGCGCGCACTGCGGGCGACGGGCAAGACGGTGATCCTGTCGACCGGCATGTCGACCCCCCGACAGATCCGGCACGCGGTGGAGGTCCTCGGCTCCGCCGACATCCTCCTCTGCCACGCCACCTCGACCTACCCGGCGCCCGCCGAGGAGCTGAACCTGCGGATGCTGGACACCCTCGCCCGCGCGTACCCGAACGTCCCGATCGGCTACTCCGGCCACGAGATCGGCCTGCAGACCACGCTCGCCGCGGTGGCGCTCGGCGCCTGCTTCGTCGAGCGGCACATCACCCTCGACCGCGCCAACTGGGGCTCGGACCAGTCGGCTTCGGTCGAACCGCAGGGGCTGGTCCGGCTGGTCCGGGACATCCGGATCATCGAGCAGTCCCTCGGCGACGGCGTGAAGCGGGTCTACGACTCCGAGCTGGGCCCGATGAAGAAGCTGCGGCGGGTCCAGGGCGACCTGGCCGAGGCGTCATGACCCGCACCCTCGCGCTCGTCGAGTCCCCCGCCCAGCTGCTCAACCTGCTGGAGTGGGCGCTCGGCGAGCGCGGCGGCGCGCCGGACCCGGCCCGCTGCTCGGTCGCGGTCCTGCAGCCGCGCGACGCGACCACCCGGCACCAGCTGCGGACGATGGCCGACCTCGCCCGCGAGGAGGGGCTGGACGTCGCCCTGTACGACGTGCGCCGGATCCCGGCCGGCCTCGCGCCCGCCCTGGCCGCGCTCGCCCCGAAGCTGGCGGGGGCGGAACGCCTCGTCATCGGTGACCCGTTCTCGGGCCTGATCCAGCGGCTGCTTCCGCTGTCCCGCGCCCGAGACCTCGTCCTGGTCGACGACGGTACGGCGACGCTGGAGCTGTCCCGGGCCCTGCTCGCCGGCGACCCCCTGGTCCGCTGGCACCGCACGGGCCGCGCTCCGGCGGCCGCCGCCCGCGCCGCCCGGCGGCTGACCCCGGGCGGCGGGCGCCGCCTGGAGGTCTTCTCCTGCCTGACGACGGGGCTCAGGCTCCCGCCGGGCGGGATCGCCTCCGCCAACACCTACTCCTGGGCACGGCAGCGCCACGGCCCCCCGCAGCTGCGCCCCGGCACCGACCTGATCGGTACGTCCCTGGCGGAGACGGGGCTGATCGAGGCCGAGCGGTATGTGGAGGAGGTGGCGGCCCTCGCCCACCAGTGGAACGCGGAGCGCTACTACGCGCACCGCCGCGAGGCCCCGGAGAAGTTGCGGCGGCTCGCGGAGCTCGGCGAGCTGGAGATCGTACGTCCCGAACTCCCCCTGGAACTGGAGCTGTTGCGCGGACCGGTGGCCGCCACCCTGCTCAGCATGCCGTCGACGGTGCTGTACACCCTGCCGCTGGTGCTCGCCGGGACGGGTGTGGAGATCACGGTGTGCGCGGACGTGCGGGGCTGGCTGAAGGCGGGGGCGGCACCGCGGGCCGCGGCGTTCCTGGAGGAGGTGACCGTCGGCTCGCCGGTGCCGCTGTGACCGTCAGCTCCCCTGTTCCGCCGGGGCGGGCGGGGTCCAGGACCGTCCGTCCATGAGGTTGCCGAGGCCCGCCCAGGCGAAGTTCATCAGCGTCGCGGCCGCCTGCCGGGCCGTGACGCCGGGGGTGGCGTTCGCCCACGCCGCGAGGGCCTCGGCCGCGCCCACCAGGGCCTCGGCGAGTCCGGCGACCTCACGCTCGGGCAGGTCGGGGTCCCGGTGCGCCGCGCGGCACGCGGTCGCGATCAACTGGGTCACGAACGCGACGAGTTCCTCGCGCACCGCGGTGGCCTCGGCGGCGAAGATCTCGCCGTGGGTGCGGGCCTGGAGGTGCAGCACGGACCAGCCGTCGGGGTGTTCGGCGGTGTGGGCGAAGAACGCGCACAGTCCGTCCCAGAGCTGGCGGTCGGCGGACAGCCCGGGGCTCACGCCGACGCGGACGGCCTGGGTGAGGGCGGCGCCCTCACGGCGGATACAGGCGGTGAAGAGGTCTTCCTTCGAGTGGAGATAGAGGTAGACCAACGGCTTGGAGACGCCCGCGAGTTCGGCTATCTCGTCCATCGAGGCGGCCATGTAGCCGCGTTGGCCGAAGATCTGCACGGCGGCATCGAGCATCTGCTGCTCACGCACCGCCCGCGGCATCCGTTTGGTCTTGACGGCACCCATGGGGCAAGACTAGTTGGGCGCCGCTGCTCCGCCCTGCGCCCGCGCGGTGTCGTCGGCCACGTCCTCCTGGCTGCGGTTGGCCTCCAGGTTGGACTTCATCCGGTCGACCTTGGTCACGATCTGCACGGAGGCGCGCTCCCGCTCCCTGCGCAGCACGACCCAGCTGATCGGCGCCGAGAGGACCAGCGCGAGCAGCAGCACCCACAGGAAGTTGGAGTCGCCGAAGCCACGCGGGAAGATGCCCGAGTAGACGGCTCCCCAGACGACCACGAGGCAGCCGGCGAAGACGCCGAGGCGCATCAGCGTGTAGCGGAGCATCTCAATCCACTCTTCCGATTCCAAAAAGGGGCACCGTCCAGTGAAGCACGGTGCGGACCCGATCTTGCAGCGGGGTCAGGCCAGGGGGAGCAGCATGAAGATGTCGTCCCGGTCGTCGCCCGGCGCGACCCGGATCGCGCCGGGTATCCGCCCGACCTCCTTGTACCCGCAGGAGCCGTAGAACCGCTCCAGGCCGAGGCCGCCCCGGCAGGTGAGCCGTATGGCCTCGATGTCCTCGAGGCCACGGGCGGCGTCGGCGGCCGCCTCCAGCAGGTCGCGCCCGTACCCCCTGCCCTGGTGCCGGGGGTGCACCATCACCGTGTACAGCCACACCCAGTGCTTCATCAGCCGGTGCGTGTTGTACGTGAGGAACGCGGTCGCCACGACCGCTCCCGTACCGTCCCGGCCCACGAGCAGCCGGGTGCGGCCCTCAGCCATCGCGACGAGATGCTTCACCAGCTCGGGGCGTATCTCGTCCACGGTCACCGGCGGCACGAAGCCTACCGAGCCGCCCGCGTTCGAGACGTCCGCCCACAGCGCGAGCACATCGTCCCGGAGGGCAGGGGAAACCGCCGGGTCCAGCTCGAACGACAACGTCACAGGCTCAGACCCGCATCGGCTGGGGCGACTCCCGGCGCAGCGGGTCCGGGCCGTCGTACTCGCGGATGATCTCGTAGCGGGTGTTGCGCTCCACCGGACGGAACCCGGCGTCGCGGATCAGGTCCAGCAGGTCCTCGCGGGTCAGCTTGTTCGGGGTGCCGTAGTTGTCCGCGTCGTGCGTGATCTTGTACTCGACCACCGAGCCGTCCATGTCGTCGGCGCCGTGCTGGAGGGCGAGCTGCGCGGTCTGCACGCCGTGCATGACCCAGAAGACCTTGACGTGCGGGACGTTGTCGAAGAGCAGACGGGAGACCGCGAAGGTCTTGAGGGCCTCGGCACCGGTCGCCATCTGCGTGCGCGCCTGCAGCCGGTTGCGTACCTTCCCGTCCTTCATGTCCACGAAGTCGTGCTGGTAGCGCAGCGGGATGAAGACCTGGAAGCCGCCGGTCTCGTCCTGCAGCTCACGCAGCCGCAGCACGTGGTCCACGCGGTGGCGGGGCTCCTCGATGTGGCCGTAGAGCATGGTGCTCGGGGTCTTCAGACCCTTTTCGTGCGCCAGCCGGTGGATCCGGGACCAGTCCTCCCAGTGGGTCCGGTGGTCCACGATGTGCTGCCGGACCTCCCAGTCGAAGATCTCGGCGCCACCGCCGGTCAGCGACTCGAGACCGGCGTCGATCAGCTCGTCGAGGATCTCGGAGGCGGAGAGCCCGGAGATGGTCTCGAAGTGATGGATCTCGGTGGCGGTGAAGGCCTTCAGGGAGACGTTCGGCAGGGCGGCCTTCAGCTCGCGCAGGGAGCGCGGGTAGTAGCGCCACGGCAGGTTCGGGTGCAGCCCGTTGACGATGTGCAGCTCGGTGAGGTTCTCGCTCTCCATCGCCTTGGCGAGCTTCACCGCCTCCTCGATGCGCATCGTGTACGCGTCCTTCTCGCCCGGCTTGCGCTGGAACGAGCAGTAGGCGCAGGACGCGGTGCACACGTTCGTCATGTTGAGGTGCCGGTTGACGTTGAAGTGAACGACGTCGCCGTTCTTCCGCGTCCGCACCTCGTGAGCGAGTCCCCCGAGCCAGGCCAGGTCGTCCGACTCGTACAGCGCGATGCCGTCCTCGCGAGTCAGCCGCTCACCGGAGCGGACCTTCTCCTCCAGCTCGCGCTTGAGCCCGACGTCCATGCCAACACCTTTCTCCGACAGCCCGACCAACGGTATCCCTACACCTCTTCGGGCAGTTCCCCGACCCGGTTCTCCCACTTCGTGGACAGCACGATCGTGGTACGAGTCCGCGAGACACCCTTGGTCCCGCTCAGCCGCCGGATGATCCTCTCCAGCCCGTCCACGTCCGCCGCCCGCACCTTGAGCATGTAGGAGTCGTCGCCGGCGATGAACCAGCAGTCCTCGATCTCGGGGAGTTCCTTCAGCCGCTGGGCCACGTCCTCGTGGTCGGCGGCGTCGGACAGCGAGATGCCGATCAGGGCGGTCACACCGAGGCCGAGGGAGGCCGCGTTCACGGTGGCGCGGTAGCCGGTGATGACTCCGGCCGCCTCCAGCCGGTTGATGCGGTCGGTGACGCTGGGTCCCGACAGGCCGACGAGGCGTCCCAGCTCCGCGTAGGAGGCCCGGCCGTTCTCCCTCAGGGCCTGGATGAGCTGCCTGTCCACCGCGTCCATGCGATCGAAGCCTTCCCCTGGAAAAGTTCTGACGTTCCTGAAGTGATGAGAGGTACTGCGACTTGCTCGACTTGCTCGACTTGCCCGTCTTGCTCGGCTCGCTTCGGCTACCGGACCGCTGAGCCGCCGCCCAGTTCGCCCTTCCAGCGCCGGTACAGACCGTGCCGGACGCCCGCCGCGTCCAGCACCCGCCCGGCGACGAAGTCCACCAGATCCTGGATGTGGGTCGCGCCCGCGTAGAAGGCGGGCGAGGCCGGCACCACGCTCGCCCCCGCGTCGTCCAGCGCGACGAGGTGCCGCAGGGTCTGCCCGTTCAGCGGGGTCTCCCGTACGGCCACGACCAGCGGCCTGCGCTCCTTCAGTGTGACGCTCGCCGCGCGCTGGAGCAGATCCTTGGACAGCCCGAGGGCGACACCGGCGACACAGGCCGTGGAGGCCGGGACGACGAGCATCCCCTTCGCCGGGTACGACCCCGAGGAGGGTCCCGCGGCGAGATCGCCCGCGCTCCAGTACCGCACCCCGCTGACGTCCGCGTCGAAGGTCCCGGGCTTCCCGTCGGCGCCCCGGGCCAGCCATTCCCGCAGGTCCTCCCGCCAGTGCGCGTCCCGGAACGAGATCCCCGTCTCGTCCAGCAGCGTCAGCCGCGAGGCCCGGCTGACCACCAGGTCGACCGCCTCCCCGGCATCCAGCAGGGCCCGCAGCACGGCAGCCGCATACGGCGTCCCGGAAGCTCCGGACACCCCCACGATCCAAGGCGCGCGCTGCGTTTCTCCTGCGTTCACACCTTGAGCGTACCGGCGGGCGGAAAGGTGCTCAGGCCGGGCCGGGCCACCTGCGCCGCCGCACCGTGCTCAGGCGGTCAGACCCCGGACCAGGAGGTCCAACAGGGCGCACACGAACAGGGCAATTCCGATGAAGCCGTTGACGCTGAAGAACGCCCTGTTCAGGCGGGACAGGTCGTGCGGGCGGACGATGCGGTGCTCGTAGACGAAAGCGCCCGCGACGATCAGGAGGCCCAGCCAGAAGAAGGCGCCGGCGTGGGTGGCCAGGGCGTACCAGACGAACAGGGCCGTCGTGACCGTGTGGCACACCCGCGCGCCCCAGATCGCCGCCGGGATGCCGAAGCGGGCCGGGACCGACATGACGCCGATCTCACGGTCGGTCTCTACGTCCTGGCAGGCGTAGATCAGGTCGAAGCCGCCGATCCAGACGCCGACGGCGAGGCCGAGGACCACCGCTTCCCAGGACCACTCGCCGGAGACGGCGAGCCAGCCGCCGACCGGGCCCATCGCCTGGGCCAGGCCCAGGATGGCCTGCGGGAAGTTCGTGAACCGTTTCCCGTACGGGTAGACCACCATCGGGATCACCGCGATGGGGGCCAGGGCCAGGCAGAGCGGGTTCAGGAGGGCCGCCGCGCCCAGAAAGACCACCAGGGCGATCAGGGCGCCCGTCCAGGCGTGCTTCACCGACATGGCGCCGGTCACGAGTTCGCGGTGGGCCGTACGCGGGTTGCGGGCGTCGATCTCGCGGTCGATGATCCGGTTGACCGCCATGGCGAAGGTCCGCAGGCCCACCATGCAGATGGTGACCAGGAGCAGCCGGCCCCAGTGGATGTTCTTGTCCCACTCGTACATCGCGGTCAGCGCGGCGATGTAGGCGAAGGGGAGCGCGAAGACCGAGTGCTCGATCATCACCAGACGGAGGAACGCCTTGGTGCGTCCCGGCTGCGGGAGTGCCGCGGAGGCGCTGCTCACAGGCCGTACTCCTTCCAGCGACGGTCCACCAGGGCCGCCGTATCCGGGTCCGACAGGACCATGTCCGGCCACCCGCCGTCGCGCGTGTAGCCCTCCTCCGGCCACTTCTTCGTCGCGTCGATGCCCGCCTTGCCGCCCCAGAACTGCTGGTAGGACGCGTGGTCGAGGTGGTCGACGGGGCCCTCCACGACGGTGAGGTCGCGGGCGTAGTCCGTGTTGCCGAGGGCCCGCCAGGCGACCTCGTGCAGGTCGTGCACGTCGCAGTCGGAGTCCACGACCACGATCAGCTTGGTGAGGGACATCATGTGGGCCCCCCAGATCGCGTGCATGACCTTCTGCGCGTGCTTCGGGTACTTCTTGTCGATCGAGACGATCGCACAGTTGTGGAAGCCGCCGGACTCGGGCAGGTGGTAGTCCACGATGTCCGGGACGATGATCTTCAGCAGGGGGAGGAAGAAGCGCTCCGTGGCCCGGCCCAGCGGGCCGTCCTCCGTCGGCGGCCTGCCGACCACGATCGACTGGAGCAGCGGGCGCCTGCGCATGGTCACGCAGTCGATCTTCAGCGCGGGGAACGGCTCCTGCGGGGTGTAGAAGCCGGTGTGGTCGCCGAAGGGGCCCTCCGGGAGCATCTCGCCCGGCTCCAGCCAGCCCTCCAGGACGACCTCGGCGTTCGCGGGGACCTGGAGCGGGACCGTCTTGCAGTCCACCATCTCGGTCCGCTTGCCCGCGATGAACCCCGCGAAGAGGTACTCGTCGATGTCCCCGGGCAGGGGGGCGGTGGAGGCGTACGTCACGGCGGGCGGGCAGCCGAAGGCGATGGCCACCGGCAGGCGCTCGCCGCGCCGCGCCGCCACCTGGTAGTGGTTCCGGCTGTCCTTGTGGATCTGCCAGTGCATGCCGATGGTGCGCTTGTCGTGCCGCTGCAGGCGGTAGAGCCCGAGGTTGCGGATGCCGGACTCGGGGTCCTTGGTGTGGGTGAGCCCGAGGTTGAAGAAGGAGCCGCCGTCCTGGGGCCAGGTGAAGAGGGCGGGCAGCCGGTCGAGGTCGACGTCGTCGCCCTGCAGGACGACCTCCTGCACCGGAGCGTCCTTCACCTTCCTCGGCGGCACGTGCGTCATCGCGCCCAGCTTCCCGAACGCCTCGCGCACACCCACGAACCCGTGCGGCAGCTCGGGCCGCAGCAGCCCGCCGATCTTGTCGGAGATCTCGCCGTACGACTTCAGGCCCAGCGCCTTCAGCAGCCGCCGGTCGGTCCCGAAGACGTTCATCGCGAGGGGCATCGCCGAGCCCTTCACGTTCTCGAAGAGCAGCGCCGGTCCCCCGGACTTCTGCACCCGGTCGACGATCTCCCCGACCTCCAGATACGGGTCGACCTCGGCCTTGATGCGCTTGAGGTCTCCCTCGCGCTCCAGTGCCCTGAGCAGGGAGCGAAGATCGTCGTAAGCCATGCGTCCCAGTATCGGCCACCGGATACTCTGGCCCGGTCACCGGGGCCTACTCACTTCTCGGGGAGAACGCACGACGATGCTCAGGTATCTGCCGTTCCTGCTGGTCCTGGCGTTGTGGATCTACGCCTTCGTGGACTGTCTGAACACCCCCGAGGAAGAGGTGCGGCACCTGCCGAAGGTGGCGTGGGTGGTCATCGTCCTGCTCTTCGGCGAGGTGCTGGTGGGCCCGGTCGCCTGGCTCGTCACCGGCAAGGTGCGGCGCGCCCCCGCCGGGGGAGGCTCCACCCCCTCCGAGTGGCACAGGAACACCGCGGCGAACTGGGTCGCCCCCGACGACAACCCCGAGTTCCTGAAGTCCCTCGACAAGGACGACCCCGAGAAGGGCTGATGGAACTCCGGCTGCTCGTCACCTTCGAGAAGGTCGCCACGGTCCTGAGCTTCACCCGTGCAGCGGCCGAACTGTCGTACGCCCAGTCCAGTGTGACCAGTCAGATCCGCGCCCTGGAGTCCTCCCTCGGCGTCGAGCTGTTCGACCGGCTCGGCAGCCGCATCCGGCTCACCGAGGCGGGCGAACGGCTGCTGCCCTACGCCCGGCAGATCATCGAACTGGCCGAGGAGGCCCGCGCTGCGGTCACCGGATCCGAGGAGCCGTCGGGCACCCTCACCGTCGGCACCATGGAGTCCCTGACCTCCTACCGGCTGCCCCCGCTGCTGGAGTACTTCCACCACCGCCACCCGAAGGTGCGGCTCGCCCTGCGCACCACCATCGGTGACGAGACCCGGCAGGCGCTGCGGCAGGGGACGTACGACGTCGGGTTCCTGATGGAGGAGGAGACCGAGCATCCGGGGCTGGAGAGCACGGTGCTCGCGGTGGAGCCGCTGGCACTGGTCGCGGCACCCGGACACGCGCTGGCCGAAGCGCCGGTTGGGACGGCCGAACTGACCGGGCAGCCGCTGCTCGCCACCGAGCCCGGCTGTGCCTACCGGGACCTGTTCGAGCGGGAGCTGACCGCACTGAAGCCGGTGCAGTTCATGGAGTTCGGCACGATCGAGGCCACCAAGCGCGCGGCGGCGGCCGGCCTCGGGATCGCGCTGCTGCCCGAGGTGACGGTCGCCGCCGAACTCGCGGAGGGCTCCCTCGTACGACTCGCCTGGGAGCCGCCGTTCACGCTTCGCACGCAGCTGGCGTGGCGGTCCGGGAAGCGGCTTCCTTCCCATGCCCGGCTGTTCGTGGAGCAGGCGCGGCAGCTCGTGACCGAGCAAGCGTGACCTTGAGGCTCGCCGTCACGATCAGCGGCACGCCGAGGGCCTGGACGAGCCCGATGTGGTGGCCGTACACCGCCCAGTCCATCACCATCGCCACGGCCGGGTAGACGAAGGCCAGTACGGCGATCTTGGCGGTGGGCAGCTGTGCGTAGGCGGCGTACATGAGGACGTACATCACGCCGGTGTGCACGAGGCCGAGGCCCGCCAGCCAGCCCCAGTCCCAGCCGGTTCCCCGCATCGCGCCGAAGTCGGCGAACGGGAGCAGCAGCGGGATGCCGACCAGAACCTGGACGAGGGCGATCAGATGCGGGCGTACGCCGCTGATCCGCTTGGTGACCAGGGTGGACAGGCCGTAGAGGAGGGCGGCGAGCAGGGCCTGGCCGATCCCGGTGAGGTAGGCGCCGCCGCCGGTGAAGTCGGCGGGGGTCACGCCGGAAACCAGGATCAGGCCCGCGAAGGCGACGGCGATCCAGCCGACCCGGGCGGCGGTGAGCCGCTCCCGGAACAACAGGGCGCCGAGGAGGACCACGTAGAAGGGCTGCGTGTGGTAGACCACGGTGGCCACGGAGATGGACGTGTTCTCGTACGACTGGAACAGCAGCACCCAGTTGAAGACGATGAACACCCCGCCCAGGACGGCGAGTCCGAGCGTGCGCGGGGTGAAGCCGTGGTCGCGCAGCCAGCCCCGTGCGATGACATAGCCGCCGAGGGCGAGGGCGCCGAACAGGACGCGGAAGAAGACGACGTCGAAGGGCGGGGCGCCGGACTCGACGACGAAGACGCCGAGGGTGCCGGACAGCATCATCGCGGTGGTCAGCTGGGCCGTGCCCTTGTGTTCTGGGGTCATGCCGAGAACGCTACGAAGCGGTGCCGGTGCTGGTCCACGCGCTGCCGGGGCGTCCTGCCGATGGGCCCAACGGCAGCACCGATAAGGCCAGGTGGTCAGAGGAAGACGGCGATCGGCTCCCCCAGGACGGCCTCACGGGCCCGGGGGTCCCAGCTCGTCACCTTGCCCAGGCAGTGGGCCTGGAACTGGCCCTCGGGCAGTGACTTGTTCGCCCGGCGCAGCCACTCCCGGCGGAGCACGACCCGCAGGTGTGCGGTCGAGTCCCCCTCCGCGTACGGCGCCCGCATCACCAGCGTCTCATCGCTGCCGCCCCCGTCCTCGAACCGGCCGGTGACCATGACGAACTCGCCGATCTCGCTGAGCACCACACCGTCGGACGGGTCCTCGTCGGCCTGCCGCCGGGCCAGTTCCCTCACCAGGGCGCGGTTCGGGGTGACGCTGCCGCCCCGGGACCGCAGCCGGACCTCGACGAGGGCGTCCTCGCGCTCCAGTACGGACAGCAGGAGCCCGATCACCATGATCGGCTCGCTCTTCTGCACGTACTTGACGAACGTCCCCTCCTCGCCGCCGCCCTTCACCCGGAACAGCAGGGACACCAGGGGAATCACCGCCAGACAGCCGATGGTGCGGCTGCGCCGCTCCTCGACCTCCTTGCGCAGGGCGGCCGTGTGGTTGCCCATCTTGTACAGGTCCATCACAGCCGCGTTGTCCAGGTACAGGGGCAGGCCCCGCCCCACGGGGTGGCGGCGCAGTCCACGCAGCCGCAGTACGGCGAACACGCCCAGCGCGACCAGACCGGCGAACGTCGCCAGCCACCACGCCATGGCGCCCCACCAGACGCTCCACCAGGTGCCGTCAAGAACAGCCACGGATCTCCTTGAACGCGGCGGACAGGGACGAGTCGTGGGCGTCGACCATGCGGCCGCCGGTCACCGAGGCGACCTGGCGCAGCTCCGTCGCGTCGGCGTCCCCGAAGTAGACGGGGTAGGTGCGCACCGCCCGGGCGTCGGCGGGTCGGGCCCGGTAGCGGCTGACGAACGTGGTCCGGCCGATGCCCGCGTTGTTCTCGCCGTCGGTCATCAGCACGAGGGACACCGCCCGCCCGGGGTCCTCGCGCACGACCCGCTCGGCGGTCGCGTAGCCGTGGTCCAGGGCGGACCAGATCGCCGTGGAGCCGTCGTAGCCGCCGTCGGCGACGAAGTCCTCGAGCCGGGTGAGGTCGCCCGCGCCGTGGACGGTGACCGTGCGCTCGTCCAGGGGCCGGCCGCCGAAGCGGACCACGGTCAGCCGTTCGCCCTGGTAGAAGCGGACGAACTTGGCCGACGCCGAGGAGTCCGCCCCGCTCAGGCCCGCGAACGCCGCCCGCAGTGCCGTCGTACGGGAGCCGCGCATGGAGTCGGAGAAGTCGAGCAGGAAGATCACCTGGTCGGCGGCGCGGCGGCGGGGGTCGCCGTAGTCGTCCAGGAGCCGGTCGAGAACGGCGGGGTCGTCGGGGAAGTACAACGCGTTGTCCAGGGGGGCCTTCAGCCGCTCGTCGCGGTGGACGGCGGTGTTGACCGGGCGGCGCAGTGTCCGTCGCATGATGTCCTGCTGATGGCCGGCGTCCGTCAGCCAGTTCACCACCCGGTCGTAGGCGTCCCGGTGGGCGGCGTCGAGCAGGAGCAGCGGGTAGTCCGACAAGACCATGCCGTCGGCGGGGTGCACGATGACCAGGGGCTGCTTCAGCCGCCCGGAGGCGTTCAGCGTCAGCAGCTCGGACTCGTAGGTGATCAGGGCGTTGGTACGGCCCGGACGGTCGGCGAAGGCGTCCAGCAGGTCGTGGGAGGTCTCGGCGGTGAGGCTCTGGCCGGAGCGGAAGCCGCGCAGCCGGTCGCAGCTGACGTCCTCGGGGCGCAGCGCGCCGCCGGTGCCGGCCGCGGCGGTGGCGACGCCGACCAGGGCGGCGAGGCCGCTGTTGCTGTGCCGGGGGTCGGCCATGCCGAAGCGCACGGTGCCGGTGGCGGCGGCGTCGGCGATGTCCGCCCAGGACACCCGTCCGCCCGGTGCCTTGGGGCGCAGTTGCCGGGCCACGTCCTGGGTGAGGCCGACCACGACCGGGGAGCGCATGATCGAGGTGCTCTGCAGGCCGGTCGCCGGGGTGGCCCCGGAGGGGGCCTGCTTCGCCCTCAGGCGCAGGTAGCGGTCGGAGGAGAGCCAGGCCAGGTCGTAGGAGTGACGGCCGGTCAGCAGGGTGTCGGCGACGTCGTTGGTCGCCTTGTAGTCCATCTCCAGGCGGACCCCGGTGTCCTCGCGCAGCTGGTCCAGCAGCGGGCGCATGTCGGAGAGTTCGTCGCTGGCCAGCACACGCAGGGTGGTGTCCGGTCCGCTGCCGCCGCCGGAACAGGAGGCGAGGCCGCCGAGTGCGGCGAGGAGGACCAGGCAGAGGGCGAGGGTGAGGGTCCGACTGTTTTCGCGGTTCTGGCGGTTCTGGCGGTTCTGGCGGTTCTGGCGGTTCTGGCGGGGCGGGTGTGGGCTCATGGCGCCTCCCCGCCGGCCGCCGACTGCGCGACCGGGGCGCAGTCCCCCACCACCTCGATCATCTTCTCCAGCAGCTCCAGCCGGGGCAGCACGGCCTTGGTGTCGTTGGCCGACAGGACGGGCGCCTGGATGTGGCGTTCCCCGAGGAACCGGGTCAGGGCGTCGCTCGTGGCCGAGGCACCCTCGGCGTCCCGGACCCGGAAGCCCAGTTCCATCGCGCGCTTCTGCAGGGCCGGGTCGGTGGAGATCAGCCGGCCGAGCCGGTCGCCCTGTGAGGTCAGCGCGATGAACTGGGGCTCGGTGACGAACCGCTCCGACGGATAGAGCAGGACGCGCTCCGCATCCACGTGCCCGGTGCCGGCCTGGGTGGCTATCTGGTGGGCGAGGAACTGGTGCTCGTAGATGACCGCGATCGGGGAGATGCTCTTGCCCTCGGCGGACACGTAGGTCTCGTTCTTCTCCCCGGCGGGCATGCCCTGGTCGTTGAGGAGGTGCTTGATCGATTCCGCGAAGCTCGTCGCCTCCTGCGTGTCCTGCGGAATGTCGTCGTGGTTCCACACATAGGAGACCAGCCCCAGGTAGGTTCCCCCGGAGTTGGACTCGCAGATGTCCGAGGACTGGGCGAGCACCTTGTTGCCGTTGCGTATGCCGTGCCGCTGGATACCGAGGCTGTCCCAGCGCTTGTTGCGAGCGGTCGCGTCGAGGAACGTCTTCATGTCGAGCGAGTAGTAGAGCGGCTTCGCCCCGGCGGGTACGCCCGGTAACGGTTTGGCGATCCCGGCGTCTTGGAGCGTCTCGGCGTACTCGCGGTACGTGCCGAGCACGATCGGGCTGACGAACGGCCTGTAGCTCGTCGCCGGGCGGCCCTCGGTCGCGCGTTTCCTGGTGATCAGATCGGCAGCAGGCTGTCCCGAGGGGAAGACGACGTCGTAGCCGTCGTAGCTCTGGACCGCGATGCCGCGTGAGCCCATGCGGGTGACGTGCACTCGTAAGCCGTGGCGGATGAGCAGCCGCTGCACCTCGGGGTCCTCGAAGTAGTCCGACTTCGAGGCCATCTTGGCCTCGATCGTGACGATGTGGGTGATGGGCAGACCGGCGTGTCCCTGCGCGAGCACCACGATCGCGCACAGCGCGGTGGCAGCCGCGACGACGCGCGGGACCAGTCGGCGCACGCGGGAGCGCCGACTGCGCACGACCGTCGGAGCACCGACCGTCAGGCGGGGCTCACCGGTCGGACGGGATCTGTCGCTTTCGGATCTTTGAGTGGCCACCCGGTTCTCCCCCGTGATCGGGCAAGGATCGTCCGCACGCAGGGAGGCACCGGCTGAAACGTTCAACGAACGTGTGACAAAAGGAATGTGAAGGTCTGTCAGAGCCCTGGGTCAGGGGTGTGCAGCACGAGACCGAGGAGTCCCGGGAAGCGTGCGTCGAACTCCGCCCGCCGCAGCCGGTTGACCCGCCTCGGTCCCTCGTCCCGCTGCTCGACGAGACCCGCGCTGCGCAGCACCGCGAAGTGGTGACTGAGGGCGGCCTTGCCGACCGGCACGTCGAAGCTGCCGCAGCTGCGGGTCCAGTCGGCGCAGGCGGCCAGCTCCCTGACCAGGGTGAGGCGTACGGGGTCGGCGAGGGCGGCGAGGGCGGCCTGGAGCGGCACCTCGTCGGGGTGGGTGTGCTCCGGGGCGGCCCGGTGGCTGCCGCTCGCGGCCATGTCGCCCACCTCCCTGCCGTGTGTCCGCGATCCCGCTTGCCGAGTGTTCGATGAAAACCATACACTCACGAGTGTTCGCTTTTGGTTGAACACCTCTTTGATCGAACACTCCCAGAGCGAGGGGAACGGCATGCGCGCGATCGAGTTCGGGCGGTACGGCGGTCCGGAGGTACTGAGGGAGGTGACGGCCGAGGTGCCCGAGCCCGGCCCCGGCCAGGTGAGCATCGACGTGGCGTACACGGGCGTGAACTTCGCCGACCTGAAGGCCCGCTCGGAGGGCTACCGGGTGCCGCGCCTGCCGTACGTGCCCGGCCTGGAGGTCTCCGGCCGGATCCGCGCGCTCGGCCCGGGCGTCGACGGTCTGACCGTCGGCCAGGAGGTGGCGGCGCTGACGGAGGGCGGGGCGTACGCGGAGGTGGCCGTGGCCGACACGACCACCGTCTTCCCGCTCCCCTCGGGCGTGGACCTGCGCACGGCGGCCACGCTCCCGACGGTCCTGCCGACGGCGTACGCCCTGATCCACTCCGTCGGCCGGCTCCAGCCGGGCGAGACGGTCCTGGTCCAGGGGGCGGCCGGCGGAGTCGGCACGGCGGCCGGCCGGCTGGCGCGCGCGGCGGGCGCCGGGGCGGTGTACGGCGTGGTGTCCTCGGCGGCGAAGGCGGCCTTCGCCAAGGAGCACGGCTACGACGAGGTGTTCGCCGGCGCCTTCGAGGAACCGGTACGGCAGGCGACCGGCGGCCGGGGCGTCGACCTGGTCCTGGATCCCGTCGGCGGCGACACCCTGCGGGCGGGCCTCGCCTCCCTGGCCCCCTTCGGCCGCCTGGTCTCCTTCGGCAACGCCAGTTCGGCCGGGCCGTGGACCGTGGGCCAGCCCGAGCTGTACCCGCTCGGCCACTCGGTCTCCGGCTTCTCCGTCCTGACCCTGGCGAAGACGGCCCCGGACGAGCTGCGCCGCCTGTCCGGACAGGCCTTCGCCAAGGTGGTCGACGGCACGGTGTCCCTGCCGGTGACTGCCGAGTTCGCCCTTCAGGACGCGGCGGAGGCACACCGGCTGATGGGCGGCCGGACCAGCACCGGCAAGCTGCTGCTGCGGGTGGGGGCGTAAGGCCTGTCCGGCGGATCAGGCCGGCTTCAGCCGACGGCGCCTCATCAGCGCAGGTGAGCGGGTAGCCCTCACACCCTCGCCCAGCTCTGGGAGGACGCCCCCGACTGGCAGGTCGCCTCGGCCACGCCGCCGCCGAAGGCCAGGTCGAGGCAGCCGCCGTCGTAGACCGTGCTCAGGGAGTTGCCGGAGCCCGTCTTCCACAGGCGGACGCTGCCGGCCTGGGCGCAGTCGCCGACGAAGACGGCCTGGCCGTTGCCGTTGGCGCTCAGGCAGGCGCCGGACGACACGTTGACGACCTTCACGCTGCCGCCGGCGGCACTGCGGAAGGTCCACACGGCGGACGAGGCCGAGCAGTCACCGAGGCCCGTGGAACCGTAGACCTGGGTCAGGCACTTGCCGTTCTCGCCGTTCTTGAGGTGGAAGGAAGCCGGGCCGGGGCTGGTCGTGGACGTCCCTCCTGAGGAGGAGCCGCCGGACGAGGAGGAGCCGCCGGACGACGAGCCTCCGGACGACGAGCCCCCGGACGAGGAACCGCCCGAGGAACCGCCGGAGGAAGCGCCGGAGCTGCTGGAGCCGCCCACAGGTCCGGTGCCGGTGCCCGAGCCGCTCGACGACGCCGAGCCGCCGGCGTCACCGGAGTCGCCGGAGCCTCCCTTGTCCTGCTTCTTCCTGCCCGTGGGCGAAGCCGAACCCTTCTCGCCCGGTTTCCCGGTGCCGGACGGGCCGGCAGAGGACGCGCCGGGCGCCGGACCGGCCGACGCCGAGGAGGAGGCCGCGGGAGTGACGGCGGATCCGTCCCGGCCGGAGCCGGTGGCGAACGGCAGGAGCTGGAAGGCGAGGGACGCGGTACCGACGACGACCACGGCCGGTACGACAGCCACCAGGACGCGGGTACGACGGCTTCGGCGCGGCGCCTCCGCCTTCCCCTTCTTCCCCTTCCCTTCGGGAGGCCGTACGACCACCTCGGGCCCCGACGCGGCCGCAGGCTCCGGCTCCGGCTCCGCCACTGTCTCCTCCGGCTCCTCCTCGGAAGCCTCGGGAAGCTCCGGCACCTCCGCCGCGAACGCCGCCCGCGCGGCCAGCAGCTCCGTGAGGGACTCGGGCCACAGCGGGGGCTCGGACGGTCCCTTGCCGGCGGACAGCCCGACGAGTTCGGCCGCGCCGGGCCGGCCCTCGGGGTCCTTGTCCAGGCAGGACGCGACGACGGCGGCCAGCTCCGGGTCGGCCTCGCGCAACCGCTCCAGGTCGGGCTGCTCGTGCACGATCCGGTAGAGCACGCCGTGCCCGGACTCGTCGCCGAACGGCGGCCGGCCGCAGGCCGCGTAGGCCACCACCGAACCCAGCGCGAACACGTCCACCGCGCCGGTCAGCCGCCGTGCCCCCGAGGCCTGTTCGGGAGACATGTAGGCGGGGGTGCCCACCACCATGCCGGTCCGGGTCAGCTGGCTCTGCTCGGCGGCCCGGGCCACGCCGAAGTCGATGAGGGTGACACCGTCGAGGGTCAGCATGACGTTCGACGGCTTGACGTCCCGGTGCACCATGTCCAGCTCGTGCACCGCTGCCAGCCCCACCGCGGCCTCCCGCAGCAGCAGCCACAGTGCCTGCGGCGGCAGCGGTCCGCCGTGCGCCTCCAGGGCCTCGCGCAGGGTCAGCCCGGGCACGTAGGCGGTGGCGAACCACGGCGGCCGGGCGGTGCGGTCGCCGGCGAGCAGCGGCGTGGTGGCACCGGCGGGCAGCCGGGAGAGGTTGTCCAGCTCGTGCCCGAAGCGCCGTACGAAATCCTTGTCCTCTCCGACCACCGAGGGCAGCACCTGTTTGACGGCCGCGTACCGGCCTTCGTGCACCCCCAGGTAGACCCGCCCCATGCCGCCGGACCCGAGCCGCCCGACCAGCGGGATCGGTCCGATCCGCCGGGGATCCTCGTCCTCCAGCGGCTCGACCCCGTTGACGACGGCGCCGTGTTCCCCGTGTTCCCCGTGTTCCCCGCTCAACGCTCTCCCCCTGTGGATCGCATGACGTCCCGTAACCTACTTCAGCGCGCGGACGAGCCGAGACCTACCAGGCAGTAGACGCACGCATGGGGCGCCCTGTCCCGCTTTCGGTGCGTTGCCCCGGTCCGTGCGGTGCTGGACAGTGAACGCATGGACCAGGAACAGGCCCGCGGCTGGCTCGCCACCGCCGTCGCCGAGGCCCGCACCGGACTCGCCGAGGGCGGCATCCCGATCGGCGCCGCCCTCTACGCCCCCGACGGCACCCTGCTCGGCCGCGGCCGCAACCGCCGCGTCCAGGACGACGACCCCTCGATGCACGCGGAGACGGCGGCGTTCCGGGCGGCCGGACGGCAGCGCACGTACCGCGGCACGACCATGGTGACCACCCTCTCCCCGTGCTGGTACTGCAGCGGCCTGGTCCGCCAGTTCGGCATGTCGCGCGTGGTGATCGGCGAGGCCACCACCTTCCACGGCGGCCACGACTGGCTCGCCGGACACGGCGTGGAGATCGTCCTGCTGGACGACCCCGAGTGCGTCGAGCTGATGCGTGACTTCATCAAGCACAACCCGGCTCTGTGGAACGAGGACATCGGTGAGTGACCCCCGCATTCCCACCATCGACCTGCGGCCCTGGCTCGACGGCGGCGCCGAGGCCCGTGAGGCCCTCGCCCGCACCGTCGACCGGGCCCTCCGGACGGCGGGCTTCCTGCTGGTCACCGGGCACGGCGTGGACCCGGGGCTGCGCGGCGCCGTCCGGGAGGCCGCGCGGCGGTTCTTCGCGCTGCCCGTCGAGGCGAAGCAGGTCTACGAGGCGAAGGTCGGCGGTCGTGGGTGGCTGGGGCCCGGTGCCGAGGCCAACGGGTACGCGGAGGGCACCGAGACGCCGCCCGACCTGAAGGAGTCACTGACCTTCGCCACGCACGAGCCGTTCGAGGACCCCGTCGTCAACGCCGAGTGGTACGCGCCCAACGTGTGGCCGGCCGAGACCCCCGGCCTGCGGCCGCTGTGCGAGGAGTACCTCGGGAAGATGGCCGATCTGGAGAAGGAGCTGCTGTCGCTGCTCGGGTACGCCCTCGGGCTCGGACCCGGCTTCTTCTCCCGGCACATGGATCATCCGACGTACGGTTTCAACATCAACTGGTATCCGGGGACCGAGGTGGTCGGCGAGCCCGAGCCCGGGCAGTTCCGGATCGGACCGCACACCGACTTCGGGACCGTCACCATCCTCGACCGGCAGGCGGGCAGGGGCGGCCTCCAGGTGTACACGGACGAGGGCGGGTGGGAGGACGCGCCCTACGACCCGGCGGCCTTCACGATCAACATCGGGGACCTGATGGCCCGTTGGACCGGCGACCGGTGGCGATCGGGGCGGCACCGGGTGCTGCCACCGCCCACTGACGCCCCCTCGGAGGAGCTGATGTCCCTCGTGTACTTCGGCGAGTGCACGCCGGGCACCCTGGTGGAGTCCGTGCCGGCGCCGGTGGGCCGGGTGGCGTACCCGCCCGTCGACTCGCACGTGTACCTGCGCGAGAAGCTGAACTCGATCACCGTCGGTTAATCACTCCCCCGTTCGATCCGCCACCCGTTCCGCTGAAATGCCCCGGGCGGGCATGTCCCGGCCGCACCCGACGGCATTCCCATGACTGGGGGCCCGCTACAGGGGCCCCCTTTCTGCGATCGGAGACGCGTGCGAATCACTGACATCCAGCGCTGCGAGGTCCGGCCGGGACGGCTCGTCGAGTGGACACTGAGTCCGGCCACCGTCTCGACGGCGACGGGACTGCCGGAGGACTCCCGGCCGCCGGCCTACATCCAGGAGTCGCACATCAGGACGGCCAAACGCGTCCGGGACGGCGGGCTGTTCGTGCCGACCTGGCTCGGTACGGCCTTCGACATCCCGGGCCGGGTCGACCTCGACGTGCTCCAGGACGCCCTACGGGCCTGGACGGTGCGGCACGAGACGCTGCGCAGCGGTTTCCGCTGGGCGGGCGGATCGGGAGACGAGCTGCGCCGGTTCACGCTGGACGCCGGTGACGTGTCCCTGCACCGTGAGACGATCGGCGACTTCGGCGACCCGGGCGCCCTGGCCCGGCACCTCCAGGACCGCTTCGACGCTGTCGCGGACGCCCTGCGCTGGCCGAACCTCATCTACACGGCAGTCGTCCGGGACGACTCGACCAGCGTGTACATGGCCTTCGACCACAGCAACGTGGACGCGTACTCCGTGCACGGCATCCCCGCCGAGGTCCACGAGCTGTACACGGCCGGCCTGCAGCAACGCCGGCCCGTCGTCCGGACGCCACCGGCCAGTTACGTCGACTTCTGCGAGATCGAGCGGGCGGACGCCGACCGCATCGACGACAGCCACGAAATCGTCTCCCGCTGGCGGGAGTTCATCCGGCGGGGCGACGGAGTGCTGCCGAGCTTCCCCGTCGACCTCGGCCTCGAACCCGGCGGCCCGCTGCCACGGCAGAAGATGATCTGCGAACCGCTCACGGACGCGGACACCGCCGCCGCCTTCGAGGCGTACTGCCGGCCCTACGGCGGCAGCCTGGTCGGCATGCTGGCGGCCACGGGTCTGATCGTCCACGAACTCGGCGGGCAGTCCGTC
>NZ_JBEXYL010000089.1:0-31176 GCF_040630895.1 Streptomyces sp. NPDC005728 | reverse complement strand
TCCCACGCCCGACCCTGGATCTGGGGCAGACCCGCACCACCCACCAGGCGCTTACGCCCCCGCTATGTGTACTTCCTTTGAGGAATCCAGCACTAAGCGGGTTCTCCGCGAAGTATCCTTTTTCCACTGCGGTGTTGAGAACTTCGTTGAACGTGGCCCTCTTGCGCCGTGCCGTCTTGGCCGCAACTGCCTTGCCCTCCAGCTTGCGACACAGGGCGTCCAGAGCCCGTCGCAGCACAGGCATCCCGGGTGGCTTCGTGGCGGTGGTTCAGTTGGGTGGCGTACGGGTGACGGCCCGGTCCCAGACGGACGTACCGACGGGCGGTCGGACAGCGCGGTGTCGTCTGGGCACAGTCAACTGCCAGATGGCGAGGAGCAACAGCGTGCCGGTCTCGGCGAGGAGGCTGAGGACGGCTTGTGGTGCCGGCTGCAGACCGCGCTCGGTGAATCCGAACACGCCTACGGTGCGCGAAGCGGTGAAGCCACCGAGGGCGCCGAGCGCGACGCCTGCCTCGGCGATCCTCAGCAGCAGGGGTGGTGTCCCGATCAGCAGCAGGGCAGCGAGGGCGAAAGATGCGCTGGCCTGGAGCAGGAACAGGGGGCCGATGATGTGGATGAAGCGGTACCCGTCGGTGTAGAGCTGGGCGTGGATGTATCCGCTGGCGGCGAGGGTTGCGGCGGTCGCCGCCCGCAAGGTGGGGACGAGGAATCTTTGGGTGTTCATGCCAGCCTCTGGTCCTTGATGGCCAGTTCGCGGTCCCCTTGGCGGTAGCCGACGCTGCGGATGCCGAGTGCGTCTCTGAGCTGCCGGGCAGGGACTACCTGGGGCGTGGGGGCGGGGGCGCGACCCGGCTTGGGCAGGGGGTAGGCGGTGGTGGTGGCGGAGTGGAAGGTGATGTTGCCCTCTGTCTTGGTGAACAGCTGGTGGACGTGCCCGTTGAGACAGGTGACGGAGGAGAAGCGGCGCAGGAGGGCGATGACCTTGAGGGCGTCGTCGGTGCTCCAGCCCCACTGCGGGTACATGGCGAACAACGGGATGTGACTGAAGACCACAACGGGGGTGTCCGATGACAGTCCCGCCAGGTCCTTGCGTACGAAGTCGATCTGCGCGTTGCCGAGGTGCCCGAGCTTCTCCAGGCTCAGCGTGTTGACCAGGGCTATGAAGTGCACGCCGTGGGTGTCGAAGCTGTACCAACCATCGCCGAGCGTGCCCATGCCGAAGGTCCGCCGGTAGGCGCGGCCTGCATCACCGATGGAGTCGTGCTCGCCCGGCACAGTGAAGACACGGTCTGTCTTCATTCCGGCCATCATCTGCTTGACCTGGTCGAACTGCCCGGCCGTGGACAGATGGGTCAGGTCGCCGCTGTGCATGACGAAGTCCGGTCTGAATCCGAGTGAGTTGACATGGTTGATCGCTTCGGAGAACGAGCCGACCACGTCCATGTTCGCCGGGCCATGGAACCCGATATGACTGTCGGAGACCTGCACGAATCGCAACGTGCCGCTTTCCGCTGCGACGACCCCGGCGGCGGCCCCGGCGTTGGTGTCCCGGGAGTCCGCGATGTGGCTGATCACCTCTCCACTGGCCACGGTCAGCACCACCGCGCCGCCGAACCATCCTGCGTGCCGGATGAGTTGACGCCGAGTCATGCCGTGTTCGGTTTCAGGCTGACCGGCGTCGTCGGCCGGTGCTCCGTCATGACTGTCGTAGTAGTCGGTCATCAGGTCACCTCCACGGTGGCGGTCATGAACGGATGGATGGTGCAGAGGTAGGCGTAGCTGCCGGGCTTGGTGAACGTGTAGCTGTAAGTGGCGTGAGGGGCCAGGGCGGCCGAATGCAAGGGGCCGCCCGATCCGGCGCTGGTGACGGTGTGAGCGTCGGTGTCCTGATTCGTCCACGTCACCGTCGTGCCCGCTTTGACCTTCAGCGTGGCCGGGGAGAATGCGAAGTTCTTGATCGCCACGGCATTCCCCGTCACTGGCGCGGCCGCCGCGCCTGTGCTCGAGGGACTCATGGGCATGCTCATGCTGGGCATCGGGGAGGCGGCGCCGGGAGCGGAGCCCACCGTTTTCTCCGACCCCGTGGCACCGGGCATTCCTGCCGTCTGGTAGTGACCCCGACCTGGCGTGATGGCGCCGGCCCCGATGGACGAGGAGTGCGACGACTGGGCGCATGAGCTGAGGAGCCCCAGCGCAGCGGCAGTGGTGGCGACGACCAGCCCGGCCGCAGCGCGTGATCGCCGGCCTGGTGGGCGAAGGTTCAAGTACATGGTGTCCGTTCCTCACTGATCAGGCGGAGACGGGAACTGCGCCGGCTCGGGCGCACGCAACCGCCGAGATGTGTGTGGTGAATGCCGTGTTCATGGGCACGCGCCCGTCACGGACCCAGCGAACGAGCATGGGCGCTGCCCCGTGCCGACCGCCCGCCTCGACGTGCCCCGCGCTGCGCATCCGCCCTGCCACGCCACGAAGATGCAGGCGGCATGCGGCAGTTCGCCCGAGCGGGGAGCCGCGTGCGACTCGGGGCAGGTCGGCGTCACCCATACGGGTGCGGCGCACACTGGTCCGGATGGAGTTCTGCCCCGGTGGTCGCGCAGCCCCCGATCACTGTGTGTAGAGCCGTCGCCGTGGTGTGTGCTGGGCACGGGCCGGGGCTGCATGGTGGCACCGGCTTCGCTGCACGGAGGCGGGGTGAGCATGGCCGGTGGCGAGAGCGTGTGCGTCGCGTGGTGCATTTCGGTCACCTCTGTTTCATCCTTTGCCGCATGGGGCAGCGAGGAGAAGTTGCGCGCAAGTCGGTACTTGTTCGTCTCCACGGACGGTGAGGGTCCAGCGGTTCGAAGGATTCGCACCTTTTGTGAGACCGCTTGGCATCGCCGCAGATCGGCCGCCCCCCGGGCCCCGCGCACGCTTGATCCTGCGAGGCCGTAACGCCCGACAAGGGCGCGCCACCCGCGGAGGCCACGGAGCGTGACCAGAACCGAGCTGTTCGTACAGGACAAAGCGGTGCATATGCGCGATGATCGTGTTATGCCCTGGAGTTCCCGAAAACGTGGTCCAAGGACCGATCCGGATCGCTCCGCGCACCGTGTCTCTGGTAGAGGGACCCTTTCGACCGCAGATGAGGAACTGCTGCGCACTCTGTACGCGGAGCACGCAGGAGCCCTGTTCCACTACGTGCTGCGACTGACCTCGGGAGACTGGCAATGGGCAGAGGACGTGGTGCAGGAGACACTGCTGCGAGCGTGGCAGCATCCCGCCGCGTTCGACCCCGCACGCGGCCCGGCCCGGGCATGGTTGTGCACGGTCGCCCGGCACCTGGTCATCGACGCCCACCGGGCCCGGCAGTCCAGGCCGGCCGAGGTCGGTGGCGATGTGCTGGAGCGGGCCGCCGAGCAGAAACCGGGCGAGGACGAGATCGAGCAGGCACTGCAGAGCTGGGCGGTTGCCGAAGCCGTCCGGTCACTGTCCCCGGACCACCGCGCCGTCCTGCTGGAGACCTACTACCGGGGCCGGACCATGGCGGAGGCCGCACAGGTGCTGGGCATCCCGCTGGGCACCGTGAAGTCGCGGACGTACTACGCCCTGCACGCCCTGCGGCTGGCGCTGCGGGAGCGGGGGATCGAGCCATGACCGTGGCGGGCAGGAGGCGGCGACCATGAGTGCGGAGCACGACGCCCTCCGGCTGACGCTGGGAGGATACGTCCTGGGCACGCTGCCCTCGGCGGAAATGGAACAGGTGCGCGTCCACCTCGCGGCATGCGCCGAATGCCGGGCCGAACACGCCCAGCTGGCGGGATTGCCTGCGCTGCTGGCGACGGTGACCGAAGCCGAAGCCTCGGGCCAGACGGTGCCGACGGCTGACGGAGAACTGACCGACCGGCTGGTGGCACGGGCAGCCGAAAGCGCGCAGGGCTCCCTGCCCGGACGGCCCGCCACGCCCGCGGTGTCGCAGACCCCAGAGGGGGGTGTGCTGGAGAGGCTGCTCCAGCAGGCCTCGGCCAGGCGCCGCAAGTCTTGGCGTCTGCAACTGGCCGGCGCTGCAGTCTCGCTGACGCTCATCGCGGCAGCGGCCGGCGGCACATGGCTGGCGGCCATCGGATCAGTGGGCAGTCAGGCGAGCCCACCCGGACCGACCGCGCCGGCTGTCTGGCGCACCTTCTCCGGAAGCGATCCCACCACCGGCGTTTCCGCCTCGGTGAAGGTCTCACCCTCTGCCTGGGGCAGTCTCCTGCAGATCTCCGCCAGGGGGGCACCCGCCGGAATCACCTGCCGGCTGCAGGCGGTCGGGCCCGACGGGGCCAGGACGGACAGCGCTACCTGGCGGGCAGGCGAGTACCCCCTCGGCACCACGATCCCAGGAGCGGTCGCCATGGCTCCGGGAGCCATCGAGCACTTCGAGATCCTCGCAGGCAACGGTCAGAAACTGGTCACCATCCGAGCGTGAGGCCAGGCCATGGCGGTCATCGGTCATGTCACTGGACGGCCCGGCCGCCCAGTGGCATGACGACAGCAGTCAGGTATGAGCGCATGGTGGCGCGCACAGGACGTCCAGCCGATGGCCATCGAAGAGGTTTCTGCTCGTGACATCGGCTGCACAGGCACGCTCGTCATCACCGTCGTCCCCCGATGCCACCACACCGCACGGCTCCGGGACCGGCGAGACCGTCCGACAAGGGCTCCCGGCCGACGAGCGCGGCGGCCTCGGGGGCCATCGGGGCAGTTTCTGCAGCTCCGTCGTGGGGCTCTGGTCCGCTTCCGTCACGCGACTTCCGCAGTGGCAGGGCGGCCACCCCGCGCCGGGCCCCTCGGGTGCCGGCCGCGCACACGGGCGGGCACGGCTGTGCGGGGGTCGGCGGCATACACCTCAACCCGGCGAACCGACCCAGTCCGCGGCTGACTTCATGCGTGAGTGGGCCGATAGGGCGTGCACAACTCTTCTTTTCCTTCGAAGTCCGTACAGCCCGGAGAAGAGGATCCAGGACGTCTGCACGCCGAGGACCGCGACCCAGTCGAGATGCGGGCAGGGACGTCTGCCCCGCTCTACGGCGCGACGCTCCTGCAGGGCCGTCCGGAAGACCACGGGCGAGGGGACCGAGCTGCCGGTGCCCGATCCGGTCGTGCGGCAACGAGCTCCAAGCAGAGGCGGCTGGGCCCAGACAGGCGCCGACATTGACATGACTCGCAAGAATCCGAACAAAAGGGGCGAATAACTCGAACCGTCCGACATGTGTCGTCCGTGGAACTGAATGACCGCGCCCATGCGGGATCCGGCCTACCGACCGCCCCCCGAAATTGTTTGCGGTCACCCCGTTCCGGTCTCCGCACATCCACGGAAGAGCCAGAAGACCATGTTTGTGACCGATTCCGCCAGCCCGACTTCACTGCTCGGCCGGCCCTGCCGCCGCCAGGCACTGCTCACCCTGCCGGCGCAGGAGGCGCACGTCTCCGCCGCTCGTCACTTCGCGGCCGATTTGCTGGAGACCTGGAGTGTGCCCGCGAGCGAGCGGGACTCCGCCGTTCTCATCGTCGACGAACTCGTCGCCAACGCTGCCCAGTACGGCCATGAGCGCATGACCCTGCTGCTCGCCCTCGACCACGAAACTCTGCAGATTGTGGTCACTGACTCCGGCGCGGCCGTGGAGCGCCATCGCCCCGACATCGCCCCGGACGAACACGGCCGTGGCACCGGCATCGTCCAGTACCTCGCCCAGTCGACCGAGATCCGCCAGACACGCGGCGGCCGCGAAGTCCGCGCCTGCCTGAGGTGCTCGCCATGACCGGGCCGGACGCTCCGCACGAGCTGCGCCCCCCTGCCGGGGCCGGCACTGCAACACAGCGTCGGTTCACCGGGGGCGGCCGCGGCGCCGGGTCACCCGACGCCCCAGCCGAGTGGGCCTTCGCGACCCACAAGCCGTGCCCCATCGACGGCTGCCCGAGCTCGGCCCAGGTGCCCATGCGGTCCGCGGCGCGCCCATCGGCCCTCGATCACGGTGGCCCCCACCACGACACGGTGCTGTGCCAACGCTGCGGAGCCGGCCCCTGCGTACCGGCGGAGGTGTGAGCGTGGACGTCACCCCGAACAGCGGCAAGGACATCGACGCCCCGCCACCGCACGAGGCATATACGAATGCGCCAGATCTGCGCCGCGAGATGCACCAAGTGCTCGCCCTCGGAGCCGAACGCGACGGCCGCCAGGCCAGGCCCCTCACACGGCCCCCCATCGATGCGACGGCCGCCGAACGCGCCTGGCTGCTACGCCGGGCCGCCCTCATGGACCGGATGGCCCTCGACGACCCCGGCCCCGGCCCGGTCGCAGCTGCCGCAGAAACCGCCGAACAACTCGTCCTCCACGATCGCCGCCATCCCCACCTGGCGGCCGGCCCGCACCACCCCGACACAATCACGCTCGCCCCCAGCCGCCGCCTCTACGTGCGCCAGGAGTACGCCGCCTGGACGGCCGACGGGCGCCCCGGAATCTGAACCGACCCCGACCGGGCAGGAAGAATGTTCCAGCGCGTGCTGCGCACGTCGTCGAGATCGGTGTCGGCATCCCACTCGGCCCGGCCAAGCAGCTGCTGCATGCCGTCCGGCGTGACCTCCCTCGCCCACTCGGCAATGGTCCGGCCGTTCTTTCGCGACAGGTACGACAGCAGCCCTGGCAGCAGGCACGCTGATGGGAAGCCGCCAGTGGGGGCGAACGCAGGGTTGCAGCCCGAACCTCCCTCCAACAGGCGGGAAATGGCCGCCTCAAGCGTTCCTGCACGGGTGTCCCACTCGCGGGGGGAGCCGTTACGGTGGTTGACGCACTCGGGGGTCGCCTCCCAGTGCTCGGCATCGCAAGCCCCGCCCGGGCACTGGGGACCTCTACGATCCACTGCCGTGGGGGAATCAAACACTGGGCCTGCAACAGGGGTTGTTCTGGCCAGCGGCCGTACCCGGGTATGGGTGGAGCAGGGTGCACTGCACTGGAGGCGGGGGCGAACGACTGTCGTCGTGCCCAGGACGCGGAGCAATCCCGGCACCGCGCCCCGGGCCTACTCAGCGACGAGGCTGGCCAGGGCCTGAGGCCGCCCAAAGGCCGCACCTGGGGCCGACGCGGGCGCACTCCTGAGGTGTGAGTGACGGCCGCAGGCACCAAGCAGGTGTCGATGGCGGGGCTCAATCTGCACCAAGTCCGGTCACCGACCGCGGCTGATCTATCGCATCCACCTCAGTCGAGGCCCTGTAAGCGTCCTCGACTTCACCCACGAGCCACGCCCACTTGTCGACCATCTCTTGGACGGTGAATGCCTTGCGCCAGCCGCGTTGATGCAGGACCTCGCCTGCGGCCTGTTCGTTGTGGGGCTCCATATGCTGGAGCCCGGCATGCGGAACGGTCCGTGACGACGGGTTTCTCCTGGTCACCGGACCGGACTGAGCGGTCCCCCGAGTTGTCAGGTGCCCGCGATCTGGGCTTCGAGGTCAGCGACGCGCCGGTCTTGGAAGCGGAGGTTGGAGCGGGCGGCCTTGAGTCTTTCGTCGAGGGTGCGGTTGTCGGTGGTGAGCTGGCGGACTCGCTGCTCGGGCCGCGCCGTCTTCGACGCGGGCCCTCGATATTTCAGTCCTCGGGCCCGCTGAACGGCTGGCTCGAGGGGGCGATGATCCGGGCGCTGAGGTCTGGGTCGGCCATACGCGGGTCGAACGGGAACATCGGCCGGCGGATACGGTGGTGGCCGAGTCGCTGCAGGTCCTGGTCGACGCCGCCGGGGGTGAGGGCCATCTTCCAGTCGGCGGCCACGGCGAAGAGCTCCGGTTCCAAGTAGCCGATTTTCACGATGACGACGTCGGCCGTGCGCGGATTCAACTCAAGGTCGGTGAAGTCGTGTTCGTGGTGGTACGGCTTGCGCAGCCGGGTCAGGATCACGTAGACGCTGCCGACGCGCAGGACGGCCTCCGTCCCTGCGTCCGGGTCGCCGTGCCGCACCGCGTGCACCACACCTGTCATGGTGAGGGGCGCGGCGTACCGGCCGTCGACCTCCGCGCCCGCAGTGACGGTGACCGTCGCGCCGATGCCCGCACGCGCGGCCGTGTCGACAGCGGTCGGCCCCGGCAGGGAGGCGTACAGCACCGTCGGGCCGCACGGACCCTGGAGCTCCGGGCGTGCCAATAGCTGTCCAAGGCCCCACGTCACGTCACCCGCGCCGCCCGCCGTCGGATTGTCGCCGGTGTCGCTGACGAAGTAAGGCTGCGCCGTCGACGCGAGCGCCTCGTCGAGGCAGTCGGCGAGGGTGCCGGTGGGCGCGACGAAGACGAAGTCATGCCGGGCGTCCCAGAAGGCGCGGGCCAAACGCTCGGCTCCGCCGGTGACGGCACTCTCGTCGGGACCGGTGACAACCACGGCAGCTCGGTTGCGCGGCTCATCCGCCCACGCATAGCCGACCCACATCGCCGCGTCCGTCACCCCCTGGGCCGCCTCCACCTCCTCGACAGCCGCATACAGACCCTTGGCAGGCTCGATCCGCGTCGAAGTCTGCTCGCCGGCCAGCAGTACCGGCACCGGGATCCACGCCTTCACAGGACGAGGTCCGCCGCCCGTCAATTGGTCGACGAGGTTGCGAGCGGCACGCTCCTTGGTCTCCATGGCGTCCTCGTGCGGGGCCATGCGGTAGCAGGTGATCAGGTCGGTGAGGTGGACCAGGGTGCGCGAGACGTTGCCGTGCAGGTCCATAGAGGTCGAGACGATCACGTCCAAGCCGACGGTTTCGCGGATACGGGCCAGCAGTTCCGCCTCCGCGTCGTCCATTCCCTCGACGGTCATCGCACCGTGGATGTCGTACCAGAGGCCGTCGATCGGGCCCAACCCTTGGAGCTTCGCGATGAGTTCACCGGACAGGTCTGCGTACGCAGATGCCGTCACCGTGCCGCCCGGCAGGGCCTTGCCCACCAGAGCCCCGCGCCAGTCGGCGGCAGCGCGCAGGGGCTGCCCGGGCGCCAGGAACGGATAGCGGCCAAGGACGTCGACACCGCGCTGGGGTTGGAAGGCGGGCGCGTCGGTGCGGGCCGGGGAAAACGTGGACGACTCCACGCCCAGACCGGCGACGGCGATCACGGGAAAGGTGGCTGACATAGCTCCTCCGCGAGCTCACGGGGTGGTGGCCGGACGTCGGGGCGGCTGTCCGTCCCGGTCCCGGTTGATGGTTCCCGGTCACCGCGCGCAGCACCCTCTGCGCGCATGGCGCCGCTGGGTAGGCCGCTCCTGCTGCGGGTCTTTTCGAACATCCGGTTGGCGTAGAGACTGGCGCACCGCCACAGGTGCAGCCGCTCCCCGGTCTCCTGCACCTTCCGCGCGTACTTCTTCTCCGCCGCGAGCGTCGACGCGCGGAGTGCGGGGGCCATGTCGGGCGGCAGGCTGACGGTCATGGGGACGGCGAGGAGCGCGGTGGCAAGCCTCGGGGACAAGCTCAGCGAGGACGACGACCTGCGCGCGGCTGCGGCGGGCGAACCCGGCAAAGATCCTGGCGACGCGGGTTTCCACGGTGGCCTGGCTCCCCCACCCGCAGCCGCATGTGCGACCGGCGTGACGTCCTGCTCAACGGCACAAGCGGCGATCAGGCATTCGATACAGAACTCCGGCCTTCCCGGACATCGCCGCCGCGGCGCCCGGCCTGGGCGGGGAGGGCCTCGTCCCTCCTGCGAGCCAGCCGGGTCTCCGACTGCGTCGCGGAGGCCCAAGCCGAGATCTGGTGAGCCCAGACGCTGGATCGCTCGTAGATTGGCAGTAGGTAATCGCGCTCGAGGTGAAGAGAGCGCACCATGACAGCGGACATCAACTTCACGGCCTTCTTCGACGCCACACCGAGCCCGTACCTGGTGCTGGACACGGACCTGGTGATCCGCTACGTCAACGGGGCATACATGGAGGCCACCCGCAGGACCGGCGAAGAGCTGATCGGGAAGTACTTCTTCGACGCCCTGCCGGAGAACCCCGGCCTACATGACGACGCAGAAGGGAACGTCAAGGCGTCATTGCACCGGGTCCTGGACACCGGGGCCCCTGACACCCTGGTGCTGCAGCGGTACGACATCCCCGACCCCGACCAGCAGAGCGGGTTCGAGGAACGGTGGTGGTCCGACATCCACACCCCGATTGCCGGGCCGGACGGCAAGGTGAAATGGATCGTCCAACGGTCCGAGGACGTCACCGCCTTCATCCATTCCCGTCGGGCGCGCCGGCTCACCCAGGAGTTCACCGAACGGGAAAAGGGTCTGGCAGCCGAGCTCTACGTGCGGGCCCGTGAGCTGTCGCGGCTGAACCAGGAACTGCGCCAGGCCCACGCACGCGAACGCCGGATAGCCGTCGCTCTGCAGGAAGCCATGCTCCAGGCCCCCGACCTGCACCAGCACAACAACAACATCGCCGTGCGGTACCTGCCCGCGACGAGGTCACTCAACGTGTGCGGAGACTGGTACGACGTCGTCGACCTGCCACCCGACCGCTACGCCGCGGCGGTCGGCGACGTCGTCGGCCATGGACTGCCGGCCGCAGCCGTCATGGGCATGCTCCGCAGTGCGCTGAGCGCAGCCATCCGGGCCATCCCCAGCCCTGCCCAAGCCCTGGAGGTCCTCGGTCTCTACGCCCGCTCCGTAGAAGGCGCGACCGCCGCAACCGCAGTGAAGGTACTCATCGACACCCGCAGCAGACTGATCGTCTACAGCAATGCCGGGCACCCGCCGCCCGTCCTGCTCCACTCCGACGGGGCCTGCGAGCTACTGGACCAGGCCACCGATCCACCGCTCGGTGCCCGCCCGTACCACGTCCCCCGCCCACAGGCCGGCCTGCCCTACACGCCAGGCGACACCCTCGTGCTCTACACCGACGGGCTCATCGAACGCCGCGACGAAGATATCGATGCCAGTCTGACCCGCCTGACCTCAGCCCTCGCCCAGGACCGCGCCCTCGCCCCCGACCAGCTGGCGGACGCATTGCTGGCCCGCCTCGGCGTCACCAGCGGGGCCGACGACGACATCGCCCTGGTCGTCATCCGCCTCTGACCCTGTACGGCCTTTCGGCAGCGTGGTGGCAACCTTCCTCGCCCATGTCACGCAGATGCCCGCCACGCAGACGCATCCCGGCACAGCCATGACATCCGGGGCCTCCATCGCCGGCCCAGGTCTCGCTACCCGCCTGGTCAGCATCGTCATGGCCACTCTGCAGAAGGAGAAGGACCGGCAAGCCCACCTCGCCGTCGCCCGGGACCGCGCCCGCGTCTCGAAGGAGACTCACGACATCCTCGGCCACAGCCTCGCCGTCATCGTCGGACTCGTCGACGGCGCCATCGACGAGTCCGACAGCAAGCCCCAGCGCGGCGCCGAGATCCTGCGGATCATCGCCGACAGCGGCCGTGGCGTCCTCGCCGAACCACGCCCTCTGCTCGCCGTGGGCCGGAGCGACGACCGGCCGCAAGGCGCCCCGCTCGCCCCGTGCCCGGCTGATCCGCACCACGGCGAGTGCCGCATCGCCAGCGCCGGGCATCTGCCGCCCGTCCTCCAGCGGCGAGCACCCCCGACCGCTCGACGCGCCCACCGTCACCCCACTCGGCGTCGGGCCACACACGAGGAATGTGGCCACGACCGGGGGGTCCCACGCCTGCCGTGGCGGTCAGGCGTGGCCTGCGTTCCTGTCGGGCTCGGGCAGCCCGACCAGCAGGAGCGTCACGTCGTCGTCGTGCGCGGCCAGGTCCGGAATGAGGGTTGCGAGCAGCCGGTCCGCGGCCCGGTCAAGGCTCTCTGGATCCATGGGAGCGCTTTGCATCGCGATGTCGAGAGTGTGGGCGAGGATGTCGATCTGGGTCTCGATGTCGGTGCCGGGCCTTTCGACCAGTCCGTCGGTGTAGAGCGCGAGAGCGGTGCCTGGCGGCAGCGGGTGAGTCGTCTGCCGGAACGGCATCCCACCGCCGCACACATCGTTGACACCCAGCGGTACGTCGGCCGGTGCTTGCAGTCGGCGAGCGGGCCCGTCCGGGGGCAGAGCGATGACCGGGAGGTGTCCGGCCGAGCACAGGGTGACGTTGTGGGCACTCTGGTCCACGACCAGGTAGACGCAGGTGACGAGCTGGTCCGCCAGGTCACCGACGAACGCGTCCAGACCGGTCATGAGCCGATCGGGCGGTATGCCCATGCGGGCCAGCGCGTGGGAGGCGGCGCGCAGCTGGCCCATGACGGCCGCCGCCTCCAGGCCCCGGCCCATCACGTCGCCGACGACGATGCCGGTGCGATCCCGGTCCAGGGGGATGATGTCGAACCAGTCGCCGCCGACTCCGGGGTCCTGGACGGATGCCAGGTACCGGTGGGCGCTGGGCAGGTACGGCAGGCGGGACGGCTCGCCCATGAGGCTGTGCTGCAGGGTGTAGGCGATACGCCGGTGCTCCTCGTAGCGCTGGGCGCGTTCGGCCTCGGCCTGTCTGCGCTCGGTGATGTCCCGCACAGTCAGGAACACCAGCGTCTCTTCTTCGGCCTGGAGGCTGCTCACGCTCACCTCGACGGGGAACTCACCGCCGTCGCTGTGCAGCCCGTACAGGCCTCTGTCCAGGACGATCGGCTTCGGGTCCGCCTGCCGCAGATAGGCACGGAGGAGCGCGCTGTGCCGTCGGCGCTGCGGGCCGGGCACCAGATCGACGACCCCAGTGCCCAGGAGGTCAGCCGGCGTGTGCCCGAATATTCGCTGCACCTGCGCATTGGCCATGACGACAACGCCTCGCCCGTCCGTGATCAGTGTGGCGTCGGGTGCCGATTCCAGCAGCGCTCGGAAGCGCCGGCCGGCCCGCCGGACCTCGCGCTGCGCCGCCACTCGTTCGGTGACGTCGGTGACCACACCGCATACGGCGTACGGACTGCCGGACGGGGTGTTGAGTGGGAACAAGGAGGTGAGGAAGTCGCGTGGGCCGCCTGGCAGGGCGAGCAGCTCCTCCTGCTGCACGGGGATGCCGCGGGCCAGCATGGCGAGGTCGGCGGCCCGTGCCTGACGCGCTAGAGCGGGCGGCATGACATCCAGGTCCCGGCGGCCCAGTACCCGTTCGCGGGAAAGGCCCAGGCTCTGCTCGAACGTCGTGTTGACTGCCAGAAAGCGACCGCCCAGGTCCTTGATGAACATCACCGCGGGCGTGTGGTCCATGAACGCCTGCAGCAGTTCGTTCTGCCGCACCTGCCATTCGGCCCGGGCATGCGCCACCTCGATACGGCGGCCCACGGCCAAGGTCGCGAAGATTACGGCGGTGAACACGGTCACGTGCCCGCACACCAGCAGCGCGGTACCCAGACGTGTTCCGAACAGTTCCGCGTCCTCACCGGCCAGGACGAGCCAGCCCAGCAGCGCCGGTACCACCAGGACGGTGGCGAACAGCCGACGCCCCAGCGCGCCCGTGGCGCCCGCGTTCATCAACAGTCCCGCAAGACCCCGGTCCGGCCGAGCGAGGAAGGCGGAGAGCCCCAGCAGCACCAGAGCCAGCCCGGTGTACAGGGCCATACCCTTGTATGCGCCAAACCGTTCAAGTTCGGGCACGGCGTACGCAAACCCGTACAGCCGCAGCATCCCCAGCGCGAGGACGGCCAGGCCCGGGACCTGACTCGTCCAGGCGGGAAGCCTGGGCATGCTCGCGCACAACGCCGCCACCCCGCCGACCATCAGTGCCGCAGCCGTATTCGGTGCCATCCGCCCGGGCACCTCCGCCGCCAGCCGCGCCGCGTCGTCCTTGAAGAGCAGTTCATCGATGCCCAGGCCCGCCCCCGTCACGTACTCCACGATGGTGAGCCCACCGATCAAGACAACGAGGGCTGCGGCCGCACGGGCCGCTGTGATCGCCCACAGGGTGACGCGTCTGCGAGCCACCAGATACAGGGAGACGCCGAGTAGCAGGAGAGCCACGGCGGTGTTCGCGTTCATGGTCGCGTCTGAACCGGGCATGCGCCTTAGAACCTCGTTGCCGAGGATCCAGCCGGACAGACCCGTCGCGCCCACCAAGGCGGCCACCAGGGCGGCGCCCTGAGCCACAGCGCGAGCAGCATCCACAGCGGACTGCTGATACGGCAGGTCCGCGGCCTGCTCCGGTACCAGTGCGCCAGGCGTCTCGGGTGTCTGCTGCTCTTTCGTCACTGAACACTCGTCTTCATGACCAAATGACTAAATCATCACCAATACCCTAAATATTTCGACTGCTCCGTGCTCTGTTCCGAACGCCCCTGTCACGTGGCCGCGTGAACCACAGCCCGCACACCGAGGCATACACCGACGAGATCACAGTCGGCCCGCGTAGGGCGATGACCGACGAAGTCGGCGTCATCACCGGCCACCTCACCGTCCAGACCACCCTCGCAAGCGACGGTCGCACCGCCCAGGTCGCCATCCAGTACCCAGGCCCTGAAGAGTGGTACACCCTGACCGGCAGCCCCGAGCCCGTCCCAGCCGGCAGCTGGCTACCGCCGCGACCTACTGGGCCGCATCCGGTACTGCAATGGCGCGCAGGCCACCTGACCTCGCCGTGCGCAGTGTCCTCTGCGCAGGCCTCAACCGCCTGGACAGAGACCGCGGAGGCACGGACGGACAGCGGGGCTGGGCAGGGTGAACCTGTCCGGCCCCGCTGCCGTGGGTTCAATCGGTGCTGAACTCGTGGGCGTGGCCGCCTCGCCATTCCACCCGCTGCGGGTCGTCCAGGATGGCCTCAGGGTCGGCGATGCCGACGGCTTCGAGGAACACGACCAGGTCCTGGTCGCTGTAGGCGGTGCCGAGGATCTCGTCCCTGCCGTGGCTTTGCACGGTGACTCTCCGGCCGCCCGTGCGGGAGGGCCGGTGCACGACGATCCGCACGCTGGTCACGCCTCCCAGCCTGCCCCCGGCCGGTTCGCGAGGCGCGTCCACCGTGACGGTCAGGGAGTGACGCCGGTCCAGTCGAAGCGAGCCGGGTCACCGGGGCGCGGGTCGTACATCGCCCGGCCGCAGGCTCACAGTTTCACCGGCACGCTGCTGCATTGGAGCGACTACCGCAGCCCAGGGGCCTAGAAGGAGCGCGAGGTGCTCGTGGTGGGAGCGGGCAACACCGCTCCAGGCGGCTCAGCGGGGTGGCCAGCAGCCGCTCGCGCAGAGTGGCCAAACTCGCCTCCGCAGGACATTCGCCTCCACCACCGACCGCGCCGCCCACGCCCGCGCGGTCGCCGAAGCCGCCGGCCGCCACATCGGCCGCCACATCGGCCGCCACATCGCCCACCCCGCCGACAAGATCGAGTACGCACGCCTGCTCAAGGACCAGGGCAGCAGCTACGGGGAGATCAGCGCCAAGACCGGCATTCCGACGGCGTCCCTGCACCGCTGTCTGCAGGGGTGACCGCCGGCAGCATCAGGCGGAAAGCCACCGGCGGTCCTATTCACCCGCCGGCACCACGCCACGGTTGCCACCCAGCCGCCGGTAGTGTTCTTGACCCTCACACCGTGTCAGGCGGTCAACTCGGAGACATCATGTTCACCATCGGAGACTTCGCCCGGCACGGCCGCGTCTCGGTCCGGATGCTGCGCCACTACGACGCGACCGGACTACTGCACCCGGCCCACGTCGACCCCGCCACCGGCTACCGCTACTACACGGCCGCCCAGCTCACCCGCCTCAACCGCGTCATCGCGCTCAAGGACCTTGGCTTCACCCTTCAGCAGGTCCAGGAGATCCTCGACGAGAAGGTCACCACCGAGGAACTGCGCGGCATGCTCCGGCTGCGGCGCGCCGAGCTGGAGGCGGCAATGACGGCCACGGCGGCACGGCTGGTCCAGGTCGAGGCAAGGCTCCGCTCGATCGAGAGCGAGGGGCAGATGCCCAGCAATGATGTTGTACTGAAGAGCCTGCCGAGCGTACGGGTGGCCGAACTGACCGGTGTGGCGCCGGACTTCGACACCATCGGGCCGGTCATCCAGCCGCTGTACGACGAGCTGTTCCGGCGTCTGGAGGCGGCGGGCATCGCCCCCTCCGGGCCCGGTATCGCGTACTACGAGGACGCCCAGGACGGCGGGGTCCTCATCCACGCGGGTGTCGAGGTCTCCGTGGACCGCAGGGAGGATGACGGGCTGCGGATCGTGGACCTGCCGCCCATCGAGCAGGCGGCGACCGTTGTGCACCACGGCTCGATGGAGACCGTCCTGCCCACCATCCAGACCCTGGGCCGCTGGATCGACGTCAACGGCTACCGCTCGACCGGCTATCCGCGGGAGATCAACCTGGAGTGCCCCGACAAGCGCAACGAGTGGGTGACCGAGCTCCAGGAACCGGTGACCAAGGCCTGACGAGAGAGGGGTCAGCCACTCACCCTGGCTGACCCCGGCATGATCCGCCGTCAGCGAGTCCAGCCGACTTCGGGCTTCAGCACAGCCGACTTCGAAAGCTGACAGCTTGAAGTCGTCGCTCACGCCCCAGGCCGTTTCATGAGGACCGCCGGTTACGCGGCGGTGAGGCCGTCGGCCTCGGAAGTGATGATCTCCAGTGCCTCGGTGATGCGGTCGTGGTGGGTGCGGTGGGAGACCACGCAGACGCGCAGGGTGTAGCGGCCGTCGACGGCCGTGCTGGAGAGCACGATGCGTCGGTGGCTGTTGATCTGCTCCAGTAGGCGGCGGCTCGCCTCGTCGGCTCGCTCGGCGGCGGCCCGGCTGCTGTCGGCGGGGCGGAATCGGAAGATCACGGTGGACAGGTCCGGGCGTTGCGGGACCTCCAGCTCCGCGACGTCGGACAGCACGTTGTGGACGTGTTCGGCCAGGTCGAGCTTCTCGTCCAGGGCCTCGCGGAAGGCCTCGACTCCGTGCAGGTGCAGGGGAAGCCAGGCCCGCAGACCGCGGATCTCGTGGGTCAGCTCGGGCCCGAGGTGACCGGAGTCCGGGATGCTCCCCGCCGCCCCCATGTCCTGGAGGTAGCTGCCAGTGCCGTCGTGGGCGGCCTGCAGGGCGGCGATGTCGCGGACGACCAGGGCGCCGGTTCCGAACGGCAGGAACAGGGTCTTGTGCGGGTCGAGGGTGATCGAGTCGGCCTCCTCGAACCCGGCGAGGCGTTGGGTGCCGCGTGCGGTGAGGCGGAAGAAGCCGCCGTAGGCCGCGTCGATGTGGAACCACACGTCTTCGCGGCGGGTCAGGTCGGCCAGCTGCGCCAGCGGGTCGATGGTGCCGGTGTCGGTGGTGCCGGCGGTGGCCACCAGCAGGAACGGCCGCAGCCCGGCTTCCCGGTCGGCGCGGATCATCGCCGCGGCGGCGTCGGGGTCCATCCGCAGGTTGGGGGTGTGCGGCACGGTGCGTATGTGGGCGGCGCGGATGCCGGCGAGGCGGGCGGCCTTGGCGACGGAGTGGTGGGCGAAGGCGGTGGTGTAGACGGTGCCGTCTGCGAGGTCCTCGCCGAGTCTGTTGTGGCGGGCGGCGACCGTCGCGGAGAACGTGGCCATCGAGCCACCGCTGGTCAGCAGGCCGCCGCTGCCGTCCGGGAGTCCGCATACTTCGCGGGCCATCCAGCGGATCACGCTCTCCTCCAGTGCGGCGAAGGCCGGGGCCACTGAGGCCAGGCCGCCGTAGCGGTTGGCGGCGCGGTTGTAGAACTCGGCGAGCGCGGCCGAGTACAGACCGCTGCCCGGGATGTACGCCAAGTGGCCGGGCCCGGCGGTCTCCAGAGCGCAGTCGGCGGCCTCGTCCACGCGCGCGAGCAGCGTCTTCAGGTCGCCGCCCCGGGCGGGCGGCGGCGCCAGGAAGGACTCCACCAGGTCGGTCTCGGCCTGCGGGGACAGGGGGCTGGTCGCGGGGCGGGCCGCGAGGTTCTCGGTGCGGTCGACAACACGATCCAGGACAAGACGGCCCATCTCGGTCATCGCGGCGCGGTCGGGTTCCAGAGGGAATGGGGTCATGAGTCAGTCCGATGGCTGTGGGAGGGGGTACGGGGCGGCGGGTCCGGCGCAGCGGCCGGAGTGCGTGACCAGGATGCGCCGCCAAGCGGCGCACACGATGGTGTAGTCAGTGCCCGGACGGCGCTGGAGCGCAGGATTATTCGATGCTCTGGCCGATACGCTGCATTTCATGCCACGCCCTTTGTACGACCGCATCGACCGGGCGATCCTGGACCACCTCCAGCGCCACGGACGCACCCCCAACGTCGACCTCGCCGAGGCCGTACGCCTCTCCCCCTCGTCCTGCCTGCGCCGCACCAAGGCCCTGGAGGAGGACGGGGTTCTGGCCGGCTACCGGGCCGATCTGGACCGCGAGCGCCTCGGCCTCGGACTGACGGTGTTCCTCTCCCTCAAGGTCGAGCACTCCCGCACCACCTCCCAGGTGGTCGAAGAGGCACTGAAGGCGATCGAGCACGTGGTCGCCTGCCACGTGGTCTCCGGGGATGCCGACTTCTTCGTCGAGCTCGCCGTGCCGGACCTGCGCACCTTCGAGAAAGTACTCACCGACCAGATCCTGGCCATCGGCCCCGTCCGCGACGCCCGCAGCACCTTCTGCATCCGCACCGTCATCGACCGCGGCCCCCTACCCCTCACCTCCTGGTCCACCTCACAGCCGTGACCTGCCCGGCCGGCTCCTTGCCTCCAGGCGGGTTCAGGCAGCCAGGCCGAAGCCGGCAGCGGCCAGGTCCAGCTCGCGCAGCTCAGCGCCAGTGACCTCCCTTCGAGTTCCTCCCGGCTAAAACGGGAATATGACAAGGCGCTTCATGGCGCACTGTGGACGACCCGCTATCTGGACGCCGCTGTCGTGGAGTTGCGGGCGTCCAGCCGAAGAGCGTGAGCACGACGTCCTGGACGAGGACGCCGCCCGCGTCTCCCCGCTCAAGCACGCGAACCTCAATGAGATCGTTTCATCCTGAAGTTGCAGGTCACGGGGCTGGTGTGGCCGGTCATGGGGGTGCTCATGCTGGTCGGTGGCGTGATCGGTAGCAGGTGATCGTCTGGTCATGGAATGATTCGCCGGAACTACGGCCGCGGGGCGTCCGTGCCGTCTACTGTCCACGGAATCAAGGGAGTTCACGGGGCGGGAGAGGGCGGCGGCGGGTGGCTGCGGTGCTGACGTGGGTGGCTCAGCGGCAGGTCGTGCTGACGGACCGGGGCGAGCAGTTGGGCAAGGAACTCGCGGAAGCGGAAGCCGAGGTGGCCCGCCTTGCGGCGGCCGCAGCAGCAGGCCGTTGCCCGGCGCGAGGCACATCAGCGCCACCGCCGGCGGCCGAGCACGTCGAAGAGGCGCTGGAGCGGATCGCAGCCGAGGTCGCGCCGCAGCTCGCTTGAAAGCGCTGCACACACGTGTCCTGCCTCACTATCGAGGCCGCTGGGCAACCCTTCCGTCGCTGAAATCTTCTCCTTGAGATGAACATCCTGAAGAGGCGGCCTCGCCTGCTCATACTCATAACCCTGGCCGTGGTGGCGGCCGTGACCGTGACCGTCGCCATGGTCATCCAGGCGAACAAGATGGAGACTCTCTCCCCGCGCGAGGAACGTGACCGGGCCGCGTCTGGAGCAGGCATACCGTCGGAACAGGTGGACTGCCGGAAGGCCAAGTGCATCGCGCTCACCTTCGACGGCAACCCGGGCGAACCCACCGACCGGCTGATGGACCTCCTGAAGCAGTACAAGGCGCCGTCGACGTTCTTCCTTGAGGGCCGGCGCATCCACAAGTTCCCGGATGTGGTGCGGCGGATCGCCAAGGACGGCCACGAGATCGGGGACCACACCTGGACGCACGCGGTGCTGACCGATGTCTCTGATGCGCAGATCCGCGACGAGCTGCGCCGCACGGCACGGGCCATCTCCGGCATCACCGGCAGCGAGCCGACGCTGATGCGCCCGCCCCAGGGCCGCACCGACGACCGCGTCTCCAAGGTCGCGAAAGAACTGGGGATGGCGCAGGTGCTGTGGACGGTGACCGCGAAGGACTACGAGACGGACGACACCGCGCTGATCACCAAGCGCGTGCTCGACGGCGCCGGCCGCGACGGGATCATCCTGCTCCACCCGCTGCACAAGGGCACCGTGCCGGCCATGCCTTCCATCCTGAAGGCGCTCAGCAAACAGGGCTACACCTTCGTGACCGTCTCCCAGCTGCTCGCTCCGGCCAAGGCCGAGCCCGGCAAGATCTACAAGTGACTGACTGACATGCGAAGTGTCCGCCTCATGGGTCCCTCGCCACCACGGGAGCAGCGGCCACCGGTTCCGCCGAACTCCGGTGACTCGTTCGGCATCCCATTGATCGATTTTCAATTCGCAGGTCGGGCCGCTTGTGTGGGTGGAGATTGACGTGCTCGTGCTGATCTCGGACGTGATCATTAGCAGGTGATCGTCTGCCACGGGCCGGTTCGCGGGTTTTGGGATGGTCCGCCCAAGGCGTCTCGTAGGTTCCGCAACGTGAGGGAGGCGCATGGTGGATCTGCTGACGTGGACGATCGAGCGGCGGATGCGCCTGACTGAGCGGGCCGAGCTGCTGCGCAAGGAGCTGGCGGAGATTGACGCCGAGCTGGGCCGCCTGGAGGCGGCCGAGGTGGTGTTCGGGCAGTGGGCCGAGGCGACGGACGGGGGACGGCGGCCGTCGGGCATCGTGGAGCCGGAGCCGGTGGTGGTGACGCGCGGGGCGGGTGGGATGCGGCTGATCCCGGACCGCGAGGAAGGCATGGGGGTGGAGGTGCTCACGCCGGAGTATCGGCGGATCATGGAGATCGTCGTGGAGGCGTCGGGGCCGGTGATGGCCAAGGACGTTGCGCTCGCGCTGGGTCGCGAGAACACTCCGGCAAAGGTCGAGCCTGTCCGCGGCCAGTTGCGCAAGCTGTCCGACCGGGGGTGGCTGACCCGGACGGGCTCGGGGCGGTACCTGGCCCCGTTGATCACCGACTGGGGCAGAGCGGCCAGTTCCGGCCATAACACGAGGGCCCCCAGCGGGAGTTGGCGTTTATGTGAAGAAACAGCCGCCCGCCGAGGGCTCTTCCGGTGTTGTCTACCAGGCCCGGCTTCCTGTGTCGACGCGGACCGTCGATCTCGTCGGCGGACTGATACGCCGGCGCCGCAAGCAGCTGGGCACGCACTGGCGCAAGGCCGCTCCGGGCACGCAGGCGATCGTCGTGCTGGCCGTCCTGCGCCACGACCAGCGCCTGGCCGATATGACCGGCGGCAACTCCGTCTCGGCTGCAACCGTCCGCCGCTGGGTCCTGGAAGTCCTCGACCTGCTCGCTGCCCGGGCCCCGCGTCTGGACCGCGCCCTGAAGAAGATCGCCCGTCGGGGCGGTGTGGTGGTCCTGCTGGACGGCACCCTCGTGCGCACCCGCCGCTGCACCGGAGCGGACAACCGCAAGAACTACAGCGGGAAACACAAGGCCCATGACCTGCTCTTCCTCGCACTGACCGATGAGAAGGCAAACCTGATCTGGATCTCCTCCGCCCGCCCTGGGCGGGCCAGCGAGATCACCGCCGTCCGCCACGACCACATCACCAGGCATCTACGCGAGGCCGGCCTCGGCGCCCTGGCCGACCTCGGCTTCGTCGGCCTCGACGACGACCCCGACGATGATCCGTCCATCATCACCGGTCGCAAGGCGACCCGCTCCCACCGCCTCACCGACGCCGAGAAGGAGGCGAACCGGCTGGTCAACTGCGAACGCGCCGCGTCCATGGCATCAGCCTCACCGTCCACAAGGCCGCCGGGCTGCGGGAGTTCGCCGCCTCGCGCGACTGGCTGACCATCTACTACCTGCGGCCTTACGCGCCCGACTTCAACCCCCGTCGAAGGCATCTGGTCCCTGCTGCAGCGGGGCTGGCTCTCCAACGTCGCTTTCAGCACGCCAGAACACCTCATCCAGCGCATCCGACGCGGTCTGCGCCACATCCAGTACCGCGACGACCTCATAGACAGCTGCCTCGCCGAAACGGGCCTGATCATCAACACATGACCACCACGACAACACGTTCAACCTCGTAGGCCCAACGATTGGGACGGGGCGACACGCTTGGCCATCATGCAAAAATAGGCACTAAACGTGCAATGTGGTGCAATGTTGCATATTTAATCTCTCCGTAGGAGGAAATGCCATGGCGGGCAAGCCCAGCATTGTCTTCGCCCACGGACTCTGGGCGGATGGGTCGTGCTTCAACAAGCTCATCCCCACGCTCCAGGCTGAAGGGCACGAGGTTTTCGCCTCACAGCACGGCCTCGACTCGCTCGAAAGCGACGTCGCGTGCGTCAACTTCACGCTCAACCACGTCCCCGGCCCGATCGTGCTGGTCGGTCACTCCTACGGTGGGACCCTGATCACCAAAGCGGGCACCCACGACCGCGTCGGCGCTCTGGTGTACATCGCCGCGCTCGCCCCAGACGAGGACGAGACGTCGCAGGAACAGCTGGACAAATTCCCCCGCACGCCCATCTTCGAGCACGTGGACGTTGCTGACGGCCGCGTGTGGCTCAAGCCCTCGGGCGTCCCGCACTTCTGCGGCGACCTCCCGGAAGCGGAGCAGAAGCTCGTCCTGGCGACGGGCGCTGTGCCCATTGCGGACCTGTTCAACCAGCAGGTTCCCGGCACCGCCTGGCGGACGAAGCCAAGCTGGTTCATCGTCGCCAACAACGACCGTACCGTGCACCCCGACCTGGAGCGGTCCGCCGCCGAGCGCATGGGCGCCAACGTCCGTCCCGTGGACAGCAGCCACGTTCCCATGCTCTCGCATCCTGACTTCGTCCTCGATGTGATCCGTGAGGCCGCGGAGTCCCTCGACGCCTAGGCCAAGCCGACAACGACCGGCCGCAGCGCAACACACAAAGGGGCGCCTGGACCGACCGGGCCGCCTCCTTGCAACGACATCACGCTTTCAAGCTCAGTAGGCTGCGGGTGCGTTCTCGTATTCGGCGGGACTGCGGCAGCCGATGCTGCTGTGCAGTCGGTGCAAGTTGTACCAGCCCTCGATGAAGTCGAAGATCGCGGTGCGGGCGGCGGCCCGGCTGGGCCAGGCGGCGGTATCGAGCAACTCCCTCTTGATGGTGGCGAAGAACGACTCGGCGAGCGCGTTGTCCCAGCACTGCACGGTGCGGCCGACAGACAGACAGACGCCGAACTCCGCTGCCAGAGAGGCGAATTGCCTGCCCAAGTCGTCGATCGACGTCGAGTTCTACGAGCTGGAGGCCGGCCGCCAATCGCACGTCGCGCGACTGCGCTCATGCCCGCCCGACTTTCGTTGTGAATGCCACATTGAGGGCGATGGGCGGCGTCAATATGGCATTCACGGACTTCGGTCAGCACGTCATCTGTCCGATGTGGACTGAGGTGATCGGCTGGGCCGCCTGCCGAGGGCACGCGAGCGTCGATACCATCGCCTGGTCGCGGACGGAAAGTGAGTCGACGCCAGCATGACTGACGAAGCAAAAGGGGAGCCCGTCGGCGGATTTCCCGGCCGGGCTCGAGAAGTCGCGATCCTGCGCGCGGTGCTGGCGGGCGAAGGTGGCACCCGGTGCGTCGCGGTCACCGGCGAACCGGGGATTGGCAAGAGCCGGCTGCTGACGGAGCTGGGGAAACTGGCGGACACCGCAGGATGGACGGTCCGCAGCGCACGTGCGGCGGAGTTCGAGACCCACATCCCGTTCGGTGTGTTCGTCACCGCGCTCGACGACCAGCTCGCCGAGCTGGGCCCGGAGCGTCTCGCCTCCCTCGGGCAACAGCAGCTCGCACTTCTCGCGACCGTGTTCCCGGCGATTCCCGCCGCCGGTCCCGCCGACCTGATCGACGCGGAGCGGTACCGGCTGCACCGGGCGGTTCGGGCGTTGCTGGAGCTGGTCGCCGAGCCGTCCGGACTGGTGCTCGTCTTCGACGATCTGCACTGGGCGGACGAGGGTTCGGTCGAGCTGCTCGACCACCTGTTGCGCCACCCACCCCAGGCGCGGCTGGTCCTGGCATTGGCGGGCAGGCCCCGGCAGACGTCGCTACGGCTGTGGCACGCGCTCTCCCGCGCCGCTACCGACGGGGTGGCCGAGCTGCTGGAACTCGCGCCGCTGAGCCAAGCCGATGCCGGCCACGTCATGCCGGAAGGTCTGAGCCGTTCCCGGCGGGAAGAGCTTTACCGGGCCAGCGGCGGAAACCCGTTCTACCTGGAAGCCCTGGTGCGGGCCGGTGAGCGAGGTCTCGCCGTCGGTGATGCGGCGCTCCACCCCGACGGGGCGATCCCGGTGGCGGTCCACGCTGTGCTCGCCTCCGAGTTGGCCGCGTTGACTCCGCAAGAGCGGGTCGTCGCGCACGCCGCCGCGGTCGTGGGTGACGACTTCGAGGCTGATTCGCTCGCCGAAACGGCGGCAATGGACGCCGGGTCCGTGCTCGCCGCGCTCGACCGGCTCGCCGAGCGTGACCTGGTGCGACTGGACGGCGCGACCGGCCGGTTCCGATACCGGCATCCGCTGGTGCGCAGCGTCGCCTACCAGGACGCCAGCCCTGGCTGGCGGCTTCAGGCACACGGCCGGGCCGTGTCGGCACTCCGGAGCCGGGGCGCGCCGCCGGCCGAGTTCGCCCGGCATGTGGAGCGATCCGCCGTCCGTGGTGACCTCGAGGCGGTCGCGGCGCTCACCGAGGCGGCCGAGGCGACGATGCACACGACGCCGGCGACCGCCGGGCACTTCCTGCGGGCGGCCATCCGGTTGCTCCCGGACTCGGAGTCGGCCACGCCGCAGCGCCTGATCCTGCTCGGCCGACTGGCACACGTACTCGGCGCCACGGGCGACCTGCGGCAGGCCAGGGAATCCTTGCACGAGGTGCTGCGTCTCCTGCCTGCCGAACTCACCCAGATCCGGGCGCAGGCAGCGCGGGCCTGTGCGACGGTGGAGCAGATTCTCGGGCGTTACACCGAGGCCAGGGCGATGCTGCACAGCGAGTGGAAACGCGTCGAAGGTGTTGACGCCCACTCGGCGGCCGTCCTGCTCGTCGCGCTCGTTGCCGGTGAAAGTGTGGAGCGCGAGCACGGACAGGGCCGGGTGGCCGAGGCTATCGCCGCCGCGCGGGAGGTCGGGGATCCGATGCTGCTGGCGACGGCGTTGTCGGCTGCAACCCTCATCGACCGGCGGGCCGACCGGCTGGACGAGGCGGCTGCACTCCTGGACGCGCTGCCCGACAGCGACCTGGTCCGCGACATCGATGCGGCGTTCTGGCTGAGCTGGTCGGAAGTCTCCGCCGACCGGCTCACGGCGGCGAGCCGGCACATGAGCCGCGGCCTGCAACTGGCCCGCGCGAGCAGGCAGTCCCACAAGATCGCGCTGCTGACCGCGATCCGCGGCATGGTGCATGCCTACCTCGGCGAGCTGGCGGCGGCAACGACCTGCTTCGACGACAGCCTGGAGTCGGCGGAACTGACCGGCAGCGAGGAGCTGCGGGTCATGGCGTTGACCTTCGGCTGCTGGATCACCACCTGGCGCGGCGACCTGGCCGAGGCGATCCGCCTGGGTAAGGAGGCCATCGTGGTCGACGACCAGGTGACGGCCATGAGTTCCTGGCGCAGTGGCCAGGCCGAGGCGATGCTGGCGCAGGCGATGTTGCACTCGGGTGATCCGCACGCTTGCATCGAGCTGTTGCTCACCAGTGGCGGTGGGGCCGAGCTGCCCGCGGTGGGCCTCCGCACCAGGCCCTTGGTGTACCTGATGCTCACGGAGGCGGAGGTCGCGGCCGGCCGGGTTGCCGCGGCCGCGGCATGGGCCGACCGAGCGGAGGACGCGGCCGGTCAGCTCGAGCTTCCGCTGCGTACCGCCATGGCGCAGCAGGCCCGCGCGATCGCCACGCTGCCAACGGATCCGGCGGCAGCCGCACCGCTCGCTGTTGCCGCTGCCGGCGCGTTCGGCCGGATCGGGGCGGCCGTGGAGGCCGGGCGGGCGCACTTGCTGGCCGCGACGGCGTTCGGCGGCAGCGGGGCGATCGACCAGGCCCGTGAGCATCTCGTGTCCGCCCGCGCCTTGTTCACCCGGTGTGACGCGCAACTGTTCCTGCCGCAGGTCGCGCGCGAGGAGCGGCGCCTGAACGCGCGCGGTCCCCGGCCCGAAAGCGGCGCCGAGCGCTTTGACTTGACCGTCCGTGAGGTCGAGATCGTCAACCTGGTCTCGGATGGCCTGACCAACCGGGACATCGGCCTCCGGCTGCATTTGAGTCCCAGGACCATCGAAGTCCACCTGGGCCGGGTCTACGCGAAGGTCGGCGTCTCCGGTCGTGCTGCTCTGGCCGGCGTGTGGGCCGCCGCAGCGCGCGATTGAGGACGCCACGGCGGCCGACAACTCAGTTGCCGAGGTCGCGTACGTACAGGTTGAACTTCCGGCCGGTGCCGTCACCGCCCAGGTTCGTCGCGCTGGTCGCGAAAGCGACGTGGTGGCCGTCGGCCGAAATCGAGGGGCTGTCGCTGTACCCATCGCTCTGCGAGCCGTCATTGGCGACGCTGACCCTGGTCGTGGTGCCGGTCACCCGGTCTCGCACGAACACGTCCCAGCGTGAGTTGGTGTCGCCGGTCACCAGCTTGTCCTCGCCGGACACGAACGCGATGTAGCGGCCGTCGGCGGAGAGCGTCGTCCGCTCCTGGCCGGGGGTTCCGCTGTCGCTCAGGCCATCGGGGCCAAGGTTCACCTGCGTCGTTGTCCGGGTGACCCGGTCGTACAGGAAGATGTCGGTGTCGTTCGGACCGCCGGTGTCGCCCGCCACCAGATTCGACGCCGTGGATTCGAACGCGACGTAGCGGCCGTCGGCCGAGATGGTCGCCGTGCGACTGGCGGAATTGCCTTCGTTGCCGTCGGGACCGACGCTGATCCGGTCGGTGTACCCGGTCAGCTGATCGTGCACGAACACGTCGTCCGCTCGGTTGTTGTCGGGGAACAGGGACAGTGTCTTCGCGCCGGAAGAGAAGGCGACGTAGCGCCCGTCTGCCGAAATCGACGGCAGTTGGCTGATGTCGTCGCCCTGGCGACCGTTGGAATCGACGCTGACCCTGGTGGTCCCACCGGTCTGCCGGTCGCGCACGAAAACGTCGTGGATGTCGTTGGTGTCGCCGAACACCAAGTTCGACGCGGGAGAGTCGAACGCGACGAACCGGCCGTCGGCGGAAATAGACGGATGAAAACTCTCACTGTCGCTCTGCTCGCCGTGGCTTCCGACGCTGACCCTGCTCGTCTCACCGGTCTGCAGGTCGCGCACGAAGATGTCGCGGTAGCGGTTGGTGTCACCGGCCACCAGGTTCGACGCGGAGGACTCGAAGGCGACGTAGCGGCCGTCGGCGGAGATCGACGGATTCCGGCTCACGTTGTTGGCCTGGTTCCCTGCGGAGTCGACGCTGACCCTGGTGATGACGCCGGTCTGCCGGTCCCGCACGAACACGTCGTCCGCTCGGTTGGTGTCACCGGCCACCAGATCCCTTGCCGGCGAAGCGAAAGCCACGTAGCGGCCGTCGGCGGAGATCGACGGCCCGCTGGCGGAGTTACTGATCGGTGCCGTGCCCGCCGGCCCCGGTTCGGCATCCGTGGCATGCGCGACGCCGACCGGTAGTAGCGCCGCGACGATTCCCGACGCGAGCACTGCGCGCCTTGCGTTGCGGATTACGGAGAGACGTCTCATGGGTGTCCTTCTGTTCGGTTCGCCGCCACGGCAGCGTGTTGCCCGGATCAGCGTTCCGTGTCGGACCGGCCGAAGCATGAGGGAACCCCCTACATCTTCGGCGTCGCGTTCTGCGCGCCGCAAATGGACCTTGCACCGCGCATTTCAGAGGGCGTTAAGTCCGGATCGGATATTCGGTGTTCTGCCCGCCCCATGAGGACTCAAGATGGTGCGCATGACTTTGGCCACCCCCATACTGCACACCGCTCGCCTGCGACTGCGCCCCTTCACCGACACCGACGTTGATCCCCTCTTCGCACTGCACAGCAGCGCCTACGTGCTGCGCTACTGGGACTCCCCGCCGTGGAACGAACGGGCTCGAGCCGACCGCTTCATCGCGACGTGCCGGAAGATGGCGGACGAAGGCACCGGGGTGCGGGTGGTCATCGACCGTGCTTCTGATGGGGCCTTCGTCGGCTGGTGCGGTCTGACCGGATGGAACCCGGACTACCGCAGCGCGTCGTTGGGCTACTGCCTCGCGGATGCGATGTGGGGCCACGGCTACGCGACGGAAGCCGCGCACGCCGTGCTGAAGTGGGCATTCGACACACTGGACCTGAATCGAGTTCAGGCTGAGACCGATACACGCGACGTGGCATCTGCCCGGGTTCTGGAGAAGGTCGGATTCGTGCGGGAAGGGACACTGCGGGAAGACTGCGTCGTGAACGGCGAGGTATCCGACTCGTGGGTATTCGGGTTGATCAGGCGAGAGTGGCGGCCGTCGACCATGCCGATCCCAGCCCGCTGAGCGGCCGTTACATCCGCTTCTGGTACAGGCCGCGTCCAGGCTGGGTGAGGACGCCTTGGCGGGCCAGCCGGCCGAGGCGGGAGCGGGTGATGTTCACGGTGGCCTCGTCGGTGGGCAGGCCGAGGAGTTCGTGGAGTTCGCGGGCACGGAACGGCTGCGTGGGGTGCTCGTTGAACACGGCCAGGATGCGCTGGTAGGTGTCGGCGGTCGGCTCGGCCGGCGGTGCGCTTCCGGCGGGGGCCAGGCTCTCGACGATCTTCCGGGTGGTGGTCAGTTCGGCGAGACGACCTTCCGCCTCGGCGAGAGCCGCGGTCAGCTCCTCGAGCTGCCCGCGCAGGCCGTCGGCGCGCGCCGCGGACGGCGCTGCCTCGCCGCGGGCCTGCCCGCCGCGTGGGTGACTGCCGATGAAGCCTACGGACAGGACTGGTCCTTCCGCCGCCTGCTCGAACAGCTCGACGTCGGCTATGTCGTGGCGGTGCCGAAGTCCCAGCAGATCAAGTCCCTGGCGGGCTGCTGGCGCATCGACCAGCTCATCGAGGAAGCACCTGCCGACGCCTGGCAGACCCTCTCCTGCGGCGACGGAGCCAAGGGCCCGCGCGTCTACGACTGGGCCGCGGCCAAACTGCCCGCCAACATCATCTTCGACCCGGACCCACCCACCCATCACCGCTGGGTGATGGCCCGACGCAGCCTGTCCGACCCCAGCGAGCTCGCCTACTACCTCGCCTACGCACCCGTCGGTGTCGAGGTCGGTGAACTGGCCCGCGTTGCCGGCTCACGCTGGGCCATCGAGGAGTGTTTCCAGGCCGCGAAGAACCAGTGCGGCCTGGACGAGTACGAGGTCCGACGCTACGTGGGCTGGTATCGCCACATCACCCTGGCCATGCTCGCCCACGCCTTCCACGCTGTCCTCGCAGTCCGGGCCCTGGACACCGCAAAAGGGGCAGCAGAAACGACACCACCAGCCTCATCCCCCTCACCGTGGCAGAGACCCGGCGCCTACTGGACACTCTCCTGCCCCACCTCAGACCCCACCAGGACCGACAACTGCACGCACTGAACTGGTCCCACTGGCGCAGACACCACCAAGCCGTCGCCCGCCGCTGCCACTACCGAAGAAGAACCAGCTCAGAACACGAATTCTGACTGGAGTATTACTGCTGGACGCCGTAGCCGACCTGCGACCTCGCGCCCCGGCAGGCCATCGTCCGCCTGCGGGCGTCGCGGTCGAGGAGGAAGTAGCCGGCCAGCTGCCCGTCGTCTGGCACCTGCGTGAACGTTCCGTAGGTGCGGCGCTGCTCGTCGGTCAGGAACGCCACCGGCCCTGCCCCCTCTTCATCGCCTCTCCCCGTGCTGTGACGGCGCTCACTGTAAGTCACATGATCAGCGGATGTAGCACTCGGGTCAGCACGGAGGCGGTTGGTTATGTGGTGGGCCGCAGGAAGCGGACGACGGCGTCTTTCTCCACGTCGACTTCCCGCTGGATCTGCGGAGGGACAGGCTCGAACGCATCCACCTTGATGGAGCGCGCGCCGGAGCCACGGCTCCAGGTGGCGATGGCCAGGCCGTCGGCGATGACGGTCGGCCGGATGAGGCCGCCTCCTGGCCAGACGCGAGCCTGATGGGGAGCGGGGACGGACACCTCGCGGGTGCGGTAGCCCACCAGGTAGTTGTCGTAGGCGGGCAGCATGCGAACGTCTGGAGTGGCAGACGGGCCCGGGAGTTCCTGCATCCGCCCGGCGATCATGGTCAACACGCCGTACTCGGTGATCACGCCGGATCCCGCCAGCATTTTCCAGGCCCTGCGGGCCCAGGTGACCGGCAGCCCGGACCAGGCGGCGAAATCCTCCAAGGCGGCGGGGGCATGCGCGGCAAGGTAGCGGCGGGCCAGCTCGGCGAGAGCAGCGTCTTTCTCCCACCGGAAGCGCCCGGTGGTGGGCAGCCAGTCGTCGAGCAGTACATACGTGGCCTCACCGGCGCGCTGTGGGCCGTGGCAGAGGATGCCGATCAGTGCTGCGTGGCGGATCAGGTGGAACGGCGCCTGCCCGTCCGGCGGGATGCCGAGGGTGGTGAGGTGCACGGTCAGCTCGGCCCGGGTGAGTGGGCCGTGCGCGGCAAGAACGCGCCGGATGAGATGGTCGGCGCGCTGACGCAGGCCGTCGTCGAGGCCCAGCTGCTGGTAGCGGCGGCTGGTTGCGGCAAGAATCCGCGGGGACAGCAACTGCAACACCCAGCGGGCGTCTTCGCTGGGGATGGTGTGCAGGGTGCCGCGCATGTACCAGTTGCGGACGATGCTGCGCTCGTCCTCGTAGGCCGCGCGGATGGCCCCGACGTTGATGTCCAGCCCGCGTACCCGGATGCCCAGGTCGGCGGCCGTGGCGTCCTGGGCCTGGATGGCGAAGACCCGTCGGACGACCGCCTCGGCAGAGTCCTCCCGTGCTCCGCCGGCCAGGGCCTGCGCACAGGCCCGCAGCCTGCGGAGGCTTTCGTGGTCAAGCATTGGGCTGTACCTCTCAGCCAGCGCGGTCAGGAGACGGCCGCGCCGAGGATGCCGGCGACTTCGGCGGGCGCGGACAGGATCGGCCAGTGCCCGGTGGGCAGGTCGAAGCGCCGCCACGGCGGCTGGTTCAGGAAGGCCAGCATCGGCACCCCGGCATCCAGCAGTCCCGTGAAGTCATGGCAGGCGACCAGGACACGGTCCACACCGACGCTGAGCTCGGCACTGTCGGCCTTCGCGGGCCTGCTCATCGGCATCGTCTTCGGCTACATCTGGCCGGTACTCGGCTCGGGTCTGCACAACTTCGGTGAGTGGCTGGT